>JABGPX010000132.1 GCA_018644745.1 Spirochaetales bacterium | reverse complement strand
GCCAGCGGGTTAGCAAAGGCGGAGAATCGGGATTTCGATCCTGATGCGCTGAGCTCCTCGGTTCTGCCTCGCGGTGAGATAATTGAACCAAGGGCAGGCGATATCAAAGCGTATCACGGCGACGGCGGTTATCTTTCACGTCTGGAAAATGAATACGAGAAGCGGAGATAAGCATGGCATTATTGGAGCAGCAGGATTTCCCTGCGGTAAGCGATCTACTTCGCAAAATGATATCGTTTGATACGGTTAACGCCGGGATCAGCGGTAAAACTACGCCGGAGGCGCTGCTCGTTGATTGTCTCGAAGAACTCGCCGGGAGCTCCGGATTTGAAACCCGGCGCCTTGCTGTGCCCGGTCAGTCCGATGAGCTTCTCGTGCAATTTCAGCGAGACCCTTCTCTTCCATGGGTACTCTTCGACAGCCATCTCGACACCGTATCCGTCGAAGGCATGGTAATTGAACCCTTCGCCGGGCAAGCTCGGGATGGCCGGATTTGGGGGAGAGGAGCTTGCGATACCAAAGGCACCGGGGCCGCGATGTTCAAAGCTCTTTCAGAATATTCAAGCCAATCAGACGGTAATAACAATGTGGCGCTTCTCTTTTCTACGGACGAGGAATGGGGAATGACTGGAATACGAGCTTTCGCCGGTACGCATATCCCTGAACTTGGTTTTCCATTGAAAGGAGCGATTATCGGCGAACCCACGAGTCTCGAGCCGGTAATTGCCCATAACGGAGCCGTTCGATATGTCGTGCGGACCCGGGGTGTCGCCGTGCATTCCTCAAATCCATCCCTTGGAAAATCCGCGATCAGTTCGATGGCACGTCTCATCGTCAGTCTGGAAAATGGGTATGTACCGGGAATCAATCGGACAGATACTCTTACCGGCAAGGCTCAGAGCAGTATTAACGTGATAAAAGGCGGTACCGCCGCCAATATAATTCCAGAAGCTTGTGAAGTATTCATAGACCGTCGGGTTGTGCCCGGGGAAACTACTGCAGATGTGGTCCGCGGGTTCGAGAAGGCGATAGCCGATTTTCAAAGCGAGAATCCGGATGATGAACTGAGTTGGGATGTTACCGTCGACACCCCCGCGCTGGATTCCGCAACCGGAGGAACTTTTTCCGCTTCGGTTCTGAACACAATGAGCTCTCTCGGTTTGAAGTGCGAAGGTGTCGGTGTGGCCTACGCGACTCACGCCGGGGACTTATCAATTGCCGGTGTTCCTTCGGTAGTTCTGGGACCCGGCAGCATCGATCAGGGCCATACGAAGGATGAATGGATCGATATAGCAGAACTCGAAGAGGGTGTGCGGGTGTACCTGGCTCTCATGGCAGACGCTTGAGTTACCCGGAAATCTGATCCCAATTTGTGAGTTTAGCCTCTCCTACATCCGCCAAAGTAATCATACAGAAGGTCAGCGCCTTGCAGCCGGGCTCCAGATGCCCGCCGAAGGCGATTTTGTCGTCGGTGAATGTGATGTGAGCGTGAACTCTGCCGTCGATTACCGCGCCGGCCATGGCGACTATATCGAAAGGACCGGCGCCTTTGGGGTAGATTTCTTCCGGAGGCAGATCGCAGCTGGATACCACGTGGAAATGGTATGCCGAGGCAGAACCCAATCCATTCAGGATTACCCCTGTTTGAATTGATTCTGCCTCTACTGCCTTTTCTATTCCGGCAAGTATGTCTTCGCCGGATTCAATTCTGATCTGAACAAGCCGGCTAATATCTAAGTTCTGATGCCGCATACATACTCTCCGTTATAGGTTAACCGTCTGGATTATTTCTCCCTCTATGCTGACAATGCTGTAGCGGATAGGGATTTTTGCATTTGCCTGTTCGGCCGCCTTCTGAACAATGCTCAGCAGCCCGCGGCAGCAGGGGACCTGCATCATGAGCACTTCGACCGAGTTCAATCCGCCGTTTACGATTATCGCGGTGAGTTTCTCCAGATAGACATCCTGACCGGAGTCGAGCTTGGGGCACGCAATCGCGAGGGCCTTGCCTTTGAGGTGGTTTCGATGAAAGTCTCCCAGCGCGTATCCGGCGCAATCCGCACTCAGCAGCAGGTCCTTTCCTTCAAACCAGGGCGCAGACGCGGGAACGAGATGAAGCTGAACCGGCCATTGGTTGAGCTCCGATGGTCTTGCTGCTCCGCCTGTATCGGTACTTTCCTCCCGCTCTATCTCCTTAAATCTTGAACCCGGACACCCGGAAAGGCCCGCCGTGACAGGTTCCGGCTTCTCATCGGTTATGGAAATATCCTGCTCTTCCAGATATGCTTTGGCGATCGCCAGGAATTCCTTCTCACCGTGGTCTTCGAGGTGCTTGAGGTGGGCGATTATCGTGTTCTCCCCTTGGGTCACCACGTTTGCCATTACTCTTCGCTCGTCGTAGGGTT
>JABGPX010000313.1 GCA_018644745.1 Spirochaetales bacterium | reverse complement strand
TTTACATAATCACCCATAAGCATATCTAATCTTTCGTCAAACAAGTTGGGAATTCCCTTACCTTTTCCTTTCCGCTCTTCTACCTCCCACTTTTCACAACGACCGCCGTAGTAAAGAGCCTTTTTCTCGTCCTGTATCCTGATGCGTCTGATATCGCATTGGTTTGAACAGCTCTTGCAGGTAAATTTATCAACGGTGTAAGGAATCCGGCTGATATCGAAACCTTTGAAACGGGTGGCGGAGCCGTCTTTTACCGTCTCGCGTGCGAGCATTGCCACTCCAATGGCGCCGGTAACATCGAAGTGGGGCGGGACAGTTATTTTCTTTCCTGTCACTTTTTCAAATGCGGATACCACAGCACGATTATTTGTTACACCGCCCTGAAAGAAAATGTTTTCGCCTATGCGGCGCGGCCCGACAACTTTCTGGATGTAATTCTGTACGATTGAATAGGCAAGTCCGCCTACCAGGTCGTCTTTGGAAGCTCCTTTTTGCTGATGGGAATTTAAATCTGATTCTATAAACACCGTGCACCGGTTTCCCAATCTCGAAGGACCTCCAGAGGAAAAAGCGAGTTCGGCAAATTCTTCCTTGATGTTTATGTCCAGCTTTTCCGACTGCTCTTCCAGGAAAGATCCGGTTCCCGCGGCGCAGGCTTTGTTCATCTCGAAATCGACAATTGTACCTTTATCAATGCTTATGTATTTCGAGTCCTGCCCGCCGATTTCAAATATCGTATCGACTTTCGGGTCGTGAGCGACGGCAGCGGTAGCCTGAGAAATAATTTCATTGCGAATAGTGTCCGCTCCGATGAAATCGCCTGTAAGATATCTGCCTGATCCGGTGGTTCCCGCCCCCCGTACTATTACGCGGGTTCCAATTTCCTCATCAATTTCCAAAAGACCTCGCCGAATCGCATCTAAAGGTTTGCCTGCAGTAGGTAAGTACCGCCGAGCGATTACACGATTTTCCTTATCGATCAGTACCACATTCGTGCTCAGAGAACCTACATCAAGACCGAGAAATACCTCAGTTTGTTTTTGCCCGTTGAGAGAGAAGATCTGTTTATTTATTTCCCGGGTTTGCCGGTCGAGCGGAGGATGGCTGTCCGCGTCGCCTTCAACTTCTAGCAGATAGGAATCCAGGTTTGTAAGGCCTTGAAATGGTTTTTCTTCCTCCGGTTGGTCGAGACTATGAAAAAGAGCACCGATGGCACCCATCGAGGCGTTAAACTCAGGAATAATCAGTTCGCCGTCCTGCAGCTCCATTATTTCACGGAAGGCCCGGACCATGCCAGCATTCGAAGCCACTCCGCCCTGAAATATTACCGGCTTTTCGATCACCTTTCCCCTGGCCAGATTACTTTTGAAATTTCTCGCCACCGCAAAACAGAGGCCCGCAACGATATCGTGGACGGGAGTGGCTATCTGCTGCAGGTGAATCATGTCGCTCTTGGCAAAAACGCTGCATCTGCCGGCGATTCGAGGGGGAGATTCCGATTTTAGGGCTAACTCTCCGAATTCCTTCTCAATAGATACATTAATTCGCTTTGCCTGCTGATCGAGGAAAGAACCGGTGCCGGCGGCGCAAATGCTGTTCATAGAGAAATCTGACAGCTGGGATTGTGATTTCGTGCCGTTGGCTCCCATGAGGATGAGCTTGGAGTCTTCGCCGCCCATTTCAATGATGGTTCTGGCTTCCGGATATAATACAGATACTGCCGAAGATTGAGCGACGATCTCGTTTACGAATCTCCCCCCAAGGAGATCTGTTGCAAGCTTGCCCCCGGTGCCGGTGGCGGCGATTTTGCCGATTTCGATATCCCTTGCCTCAAAATCGGACAATATTTCCCGCAAAACATGAAAAGGCCTTCCGTGGCAGTAATTATAGCGGTTTTCAGTTACTTTCCCGTTGTCGTCCATCAAAACGGTATTGATGGAGATTGATCCGATATCGATGCCTAAATGAAACGCCATTCATACTCTCCCCGCTGTTTGAAAAGCTCATGTGCCAGGTGTTATACATAAGTAGAAACATCATCAGGCAGCAAAGATGAATAGATAATATGCAGATAGTGTAGATTATCAGATTCTACCGCATGCGGATAGACAGTTTTCTCGTTTCCTTTTTATTGGATAATTACGCTGCGTCCCGCGGAACGATATCGATACAGCAGGCTTTGGAGTTCCTTCACCAAACCAGGATTCTCGGCGTAAAGGTTCTCTCTTTCCATTAAGTCCGCGGAAAGGTCATAGAGTTCCCCCGGAAGAGAATGAGCTTTATACCCCCTACGCTCTTTTAGCCACCCAGGTTCTCCGTTGTCATCTCCGGTCGGCCAGTCGATAAGGACCCATTTGCCGCGCCTTA
The DNA here is from genome assembly GCA_018644745.1 of Spirochaetales bacterium. The sequence continues at coordinate 42 of JABGPX010000313.1, read as the reverse complement.
CGGCGAACCGGCCGCTGCAGCTATGGTGGATTATCGCCTCTC
>JABGPX010000377.1 GCA_018644745.1 Spirochaetales bacterium | reverse complement strand
GGTTTTACAAAATCACTCTGCATATCGATGATGACCAGCGCTGTAGATTCTTTCGAGAACGAGTATTCATACGGTTCGGCTCCGCGGACAGTGTAATCTGACATCCTCTATGATTCCTGCTTCGCAAGCACTTCTTTTGGTTTGTAGAGAAACATAAGGCCAAAAACTGCCGCGATAATAAGGTATCCGAGCGCGGGTTCCCATGCGCCGGCAACAGCGATTGCTCCTGAATGGATGATTCCGAAGAATGAAAGCAGCGCCGCGATAGCTGAATAGATAATCGCCATGAGCCAATTTCTATCAATGGCAAATACCGCTATCGCCGCCCAAAGAAGACCGACTAATACCGCGCCTCCGGACAGAATCTCCATACCTCCATATACAATGCCGTTTTGGTCGAGTGCCCCGTAACCGACAGCGGCTGCGTTTGTGCCTGCTGCACCAAGGGCGTTATCGACCAGGTTCTTGCCCCAGGAAGCAAAGTTCGGAATAAGCGCGAGAACTACAGCCGGTGCATGTTTGCCGGGTGATGACTGGAATGCCTGCGCGCCAATTACAGCGCCAATGTAAAGCAAGATCGGTACGACTGCCACGACAGGAATAATTGCCAGCACGAGAGGTAAAACACCAAGAAGGCAAATAATACCTACCGCGAGTCCTGTTGCCAATGAGTAACCAATTCCACCGCCAACATCTTTCCAGCCAGGATGGCCGATATAAACCGCGGTGGGGAATGGACTTCCAAGGCAAGCGCCTATCATGCTGCCGATTCCATCAACCAGAGTAACTTCAGTTACGTTGTACTCGTCTCCGGCTGCGGCTGCGCTTTCCACGTTATTCAGGCCTTCGGTAAAATTATAGATACCCATGGGAATAGCCGTCGCCAGAAGAGCGCCAAATTCGCTGAATCCTTTAAAAAGGTTTTTAAATTGAAAACTTGGAAAATAGACCTGGAAGTTTTCAACCGCGGCGGTAAGCTCTGCGCCCTGTTTGTAACCAGTGACCCAACCTATTACTGTACCGACGATAATAATCACCAGTCCGCCGGGAATCTTCCACGGCATTGGGACAAGTGCAAACCAGGCGATAAGGATTATGGCAAAGGACACAAATCCGATCCAAGGAACTTCCATCATTTGAAACGCCGGCGTCATGGAAATAAATGCAATGGAAATACCCGCCAAAGTACCGAGCATGGCTGCGCGGGGAGTAAATTTCCGTATCCACTTTGCAACTGTCGAGCCGGCGATTTCGATTATTCCCTCAATAAAACACCAGGCCAAACCGACCTGCCATGCGATTAACGGATTTCCGGTCTTTCGGGCTACCGGAAGCATGATAACGAAGGCGACAAGAAAGTAATGCGGAACACTCGGTCCGTACGGCATCGCGGTAACATTGTTCCGCTGTTCTTTCTTAGCGAGCCGCTTTGCCATGTAGGCGTAGTAGACATTTCCCAGGATTAGGGCGATACCAAGGGCCGGTACTATCTTCCCAAAAACGGTAGCCCCTGGGATTCCGACGACAAACAAGAGCAGTGTCGTAAGAACCATGATGTTCATTAGAACATTGCTGAATAATCCGAAGAACGCGTTCCAGTCACCTTTTACCCACCACGGACCGAACGTCTTCGTTTTCGTATCTGCGCTCATATAATCCTCCATTTTTTACGTATACGCCAATGTATACGTTGATTTACAACATGACTATAATACACGGCAAAAATTTATGGAAGAGGGTTCACTGATATTTTTGATAGGAAAAGCTCTTGGTCCGAACTCGAACTACTAGCTGAAATACCCGTACTTTTCGTCAACTGTGAGCGGCAATTCGACAAAAAATGTCGTAAGGCCGCTGTCCCCGCTTGTTACGAATATCCGCCCTTTATGGTGGTCAATGATCTCCTTGGCGATGGCCAGACCGAGCCCATAACTCCCTGACTTACGCGAACGCGCCGCGTCTGTACGATAGAATCGATCAAAGATGCGGCTGATATGCTCCTGATCGATGCCGGGGCCGGCGTTCGCAACCATAAACTCGATAATCTGGTTTCGGCGCGCCACATTAACGACGACATGGCCCTTGGAACTCGAATACTTAAGTGCATTGTCCAGCAGGATCACGACGACCCGTGCGAGTCGTTCGGGATTTCCAAGGCACATTAAATTCGGTTCAATAGAATGGGAAAGCGTAAGTCCTTCTTCAAAAAAAACTGCTTCCATCGAAAGCATCGTATTTTCGACGATGCCGCTCACATCGACCGGTGCATGTTCGTCGGTTTCATCGGAGTGATCCATATGGGTCAGATACAGAAGGTCATTTGTTAATTTTGCCATTAGCTCAGACTCGTATTTTATATGGCCCAGCCACTTTTTCTGCTCTTCAGTAGGCACGGCGGAACTTGACAGCAGAACA
>JABGPX010000133.1 GCA_018644745.1 Spirochaetales bacterium | reverse complement strand
TCCACCTCTGAGTATGACGTGCAGCAGGTTATCTCGAATTTTCAGGTCTTTCAGGTTTTTTACTTCTCGTAGTTCTTCGATATTCGGGTTGCTCGCTCCAGTAAATATGATGAAATTGGAATTAAAGAAAGGTCGATCAGAGATGGATGAGCAGAAGTTATACAATATAATTGATTTCATTTTAAACCGCGCTGAAAATTCCGAACTCGAAGTTATTCGCGCGGCTTTGAGAAAAAGAGAGGGCGGTGATCCGTCCGATGACGGCTCCGGAGCGACCTTTGGCCAGAATATTGGAAAAATGGCTTCTGATATGGCGGCGCAGGTGAGCGGTCAGGTTGGCGCCTCCGAGGAGCAGATACGAAACACGGTGCGCGGTTTTGTAAAAGACATGATCCAGCGCGAAGCCCCTGAATTGCGGGAAGCTCAGGTGGCGGATCTCCTTGATGAATGGGTTCCAGGCATGGGCGGCAAGACTCGCCGGAAGCAGCCGCCGGCTGCAAAAGGCAAGGGTTTGCCGTCCGATGTTCTTCTCACCATGATCGGGCATTTTGTAGCGTACAGTACCGGCGCGATGAGCGTGGCCGAGGAAAACAGCCTGAGCAAGGCTATGCCTGAGTGGCATCGGAGATACTGGGAAAACTTTTCCCCGGTAACGAGAAAACTTATTAAGCTCTTTATAAAGGGTATAACCGGAGAGAAGGATTTTTGGGACGGGATTTATGATGAACTCGGTCTTGATGTTACCGATTGAGCATTTCTGTCATAAATTCGAAGGTCTTGTCTCCAAATCCCGGAAGGTTCTCATGCCCGAAATCCGGGTAGAAAACCATTTTTTTATTTGATTGAATCTTGTTATATGCTGCGAATTGAGTTGACGGCGGACAAACCTCATCCATAAGTCCTATACCCCAGAAAACTTCACCCTTGATCCGATCGGCCAGATTTTTTATATCGATATAACCGAGAGTATTAAAGATTTCTTCTTCTCTTTCGTGACGAGGATCGAACATCCGGAAATAATCCGCAAGTTCCTTATAAGCGCGTTTTGCCAGATCCATTTCCCACACTCTGCGATAGTCTGATAGGAACGGGAATACCGGAGCAAGTCTGTTCACCTCCGGAACAAGGGAAGAACATGCGACTGTTAGGGCTCCTCCCTGTGAGCCACCCATTATCCCTACCTTTGTTTCATCCACCTCATCCATGGTCATCGCAATACGGGTGAGTTCGGCGGTATCCAGAAAAATTTGTCTGAAAAGCAGGTTCTCCGGGCTATCATCTAGGCCTCTTATGATGTGCCCGTTGTGGGTGTTTCCTTTCGAACCGCCGGTGTCTTCAGATAGTCCTCCCTGACCGCGGCAATCGAGAGCAAACACGCCGAACCCCGCCGCGGCGTAGGGGAGCTTATCAAGCCAATCTCCCGCTCGGCCGGTATATCCGTGGAATTGAACTACCGCAGGATGGCCTGCTGTGGATTTATTGGGTTTGATGTAGAGGGCGTGAATTCGTGCGTTTCGTACACCGGTAAAAAAAAGATCGTAACATTCAGCGAACGGCGTTTCGAATGAACTTTTGCGAAGCTCAATTGCCGGATCGACCGACTCCATTTCTTGAATCGCCTGAGTCCAGTATGTGTCGAAATCATCCGGTTTGGGGCTGATACCCTGATAGGTCTTGAGTTCTTCAATCGGCATGTCAATCAATGGCATGATATACTCCTGACAAAGTTATGCGCCGCGGAGTCCCGCGTTTGCTTCAGTACGGATTTACCATGGATTTGTTATTAGGTATAGGGTTTTACAGGAATCAGGGAGCTTTTAGTACAAAATTGGAGTATAGTATGGGCGCGATTATAGAGATGGATATCGAGGGAACCATTATACCCGCGGAACTAAACGATTCGGAAATTTCGCAACTTTTTCTCGCGGCTCTTCCGACGGAGATTAGGATGTCCAGGTGGGGCGATGAGTACTACGGCGCCTGCGATATCTCTGCAGCGGAAAGTGAAGAGGCGCGGGAAATCATGGAGATTGGGGGAATAGCATATTGGGCTCCAGGCCGTGCCCTGTGCCTTTTTTTCGGACCTACTCCCGCGAGTACCGATGACCGTCCGCGAGCCGCATCTCCTGTCGTGCCGCTTGGAACAATCACCGGCGACTGCACGATTCTCAGGTCATTCGGAGGCTCCATTGCTATCAAAGTGAAAAGATCCTAAAAGCGTCAGTATGACAGGCGGCTAATAGTCCTCAACCAGGTCCTTTACTGTTACCACCTGCCTCGTTTCAAAGCTTCGATTCGCTGCGATACCGGTTAAAATAGAAGCAGCTCCCGCGCGATGATCGGCGGCCCTCTTCAGCGGATCATGTTGATCTCCTACGAATAAATCACGCAGAAGCCTGATATCACCGCCTCCATG
>JABGPX010000543.1 GCA_018644745.1 Spirochaetales bacterium | reverse complement strand
CCAGTTAAGCCGCCTCTCTTCCTGACAGCGGAACCGGGATATTCACTTACCTTTCACGCCAGCAAAGCGGGCTACCCGGGGAAACGCTATTCTGATGACTTGAGTACAGCACTTTCGAAACTGGAAGAAAATCCCTTTCTTCGAAACGGTCCGATCTATGATGTGTTTTCGCCTGATATGAAGGCGCAGTTCGTCGAGACGACCTCAGGCGATTCCTATGCGTCTTACGAGCCCAATGTCTATCTTTCTGTTTCCCGGAGTTTCGGCTCCTATATAAGAGACCTTTTTATTCCATCGAAAGCCGATATATCGATCGGCAGATTTATCGAAAGAATTGAAGACGATATATCCGACGAAATCGCAGGCTCGATTCAACTTCGCGCCACCGCATTGAACCTATTCGGATTCCGCGGCGCATACCCATTTTTCAAGTCCTATGAAAGCGAAGAAATTTCCTGGAGCACCGGCATTTCCGCAAAGTATATCGATGACAAGTACGCAGAAATTACACCGCTTCTTCAGAATTTTCTGGTTTTCAGAGGTATGGAAAGCGAAGAACTTATAATCGAAAACCGGCTTGAATTGTCATTTGAGGAAATATCGCGATGGAATAACACAATGAATGTGGATTTTTCATGGATTAACCGGGTCAAAAACGGTTTATATCTCCCAATTGTTAACATAGACATAAAAAATAATGTATATTTTACGCATATCGAATCTATCTCTGCGGAATTTGGTAACGATCCTGCGAAGCTGGATTTTCTACTTGGCCATTCTTCCAGTTTAAATCTTGACGATTTCGGCCGGATTGATGGAGTGCTGAAGGTAGGTGTTTCGCACAAGAGCGATGTATGGTTCTTAGGCATTCAGGGCGGAGTAAAAGCGAAAATAGCTTTTTAGTATTTTGTTCTGTTCCCCAACAAAGGCTATACTGTGTGCATGAGACAAAGTAATATAGTGATAATGTCCGATTACTCGGAGGTTCTGAAATTGTTTTTTCTTACTTCTACGATATACTGTGTTTTAATAAGGAGAGTAGCATGCCCCGTCTGAAAAAATTCTTTTTTCTGGTAATATTTGCAGCCATCGTAATTCCCGGAATTGTTTTTGCCCAGGAAGAAGCCCCCGACATGGGTTTCGGATTCGATCTGGGAATTGGCGCGGAGTCCTTTAATGAAATAGGCGTTGCCGAACCGGTAACTTATCAAACCCTCAGCTTAAATCCGGATTTTGCGATAAGCAAATTTGGAATCGGCCTCGACATTACCATTCACTACCGCTTTACCGGCGGCGACGGTACCGAGTTTGAAATACGGAAGGCCGATTGGGTGCCGGATGCAAACAACTCCTTTTTTGAGTTATATCTTCCGTTGTTCAGATACATCCGCTGGGGTTTCAGAGGCGAACCGCTTTATATCAAACTCGGTTCGATCGATGACGCAACTCTCGGAAATGGTTTTATCATGGGGAATTACGCTAACACTCTTTTCCTTCCGGAAGAGAGAATATTCGGTTTGAACTTCGATATGGATGGGCAGCTTTTCAAATTTCCCTTTGTTGGTTTTCAAAGTTTTATCGGCAATCTTGCACATCCGGATGTTATAGGCGGACGTCTTTTCGGTCGTCCTCTTCTCTGGCTTGATGTTCCCGTTATCAGCGCTCTTGAGGTCGGATATACGGTCGCGGGAGACATAGATCCTTTCTACTATACCGAAACTCCGGATTGGGACGGAGACAGCGTAAGCAACGAAGATGAGGAGCCGGTGGTAGTACACGGCGCGGATTTCCGGCTGCCGATTATCTCAAACAAGATTATTTCTCTCGCTGCTTTCGGAGATTTGGTTTTCCAGAATGCAAATACCGGAGGTATGATCGGAGTCGGCGGCGCTCTTTTCAATTTTCTGCCTTTCGGCGCGCAGCTTCGTTTTCTCGGGGAGAACTTTATACCAGCCTATTTCAGTGCAACATATGATATTTATCGGCCAATATATCAGGCTATAGCAACTTCGACTGAGACTGTTATCCCCGGTACTACCGGTTGGTTCGCAAGCACCGGTTTTGCCTTCTTCGAAGGTCTGTTGGCAATGAGCATAAATATTGACGGACCGTTTAAAAAGCCGCTGCCCGATGAACCTGACAACTGGGTAAATTGGCCTCATCTTCGGGGCACCCTCTTAGTGGGCGAAGGCCTTCTGCCGGGCTTTGATTTTAACGCCTGGTACGATAAGAAAAACATCTCCACCTTCGGCGATCTTTTCGATCCGGTCGACGCGGTTATTGGAGCCGCTATAAACTACCAGACGGGCCCTGCCGTCATCACTCTCGAATATGATGTACGATATAATCCTGAGTACGATGCCGCCGATCCCCTTTCCAAGCAATGGGATACTTCGGCTAAACTCAAGAGTTCAATCAGCCTTTTCTAAGG
>JABGPX010000299.1 GCA_018644745.1 Spirochaetales bacterium | reverse complement strand
TTCGAATGTGCCGCCCGGCGCCGCGACAGGAACATCGGCGGCAATTTCGGTTGCTCTCGTTGGGGCACTTGATGCACTCATGCCTGGTCGGATGACCGCCTATGAAGTGGCGAAGACAGCTCACAGCATTGAAACTGAAAAGCTGGGTCTTCAGAGCGGTATTCAGGATCAGCTCTGCTGCGCGTACGGCGGCGCGAATTTCATCCAGATGACCGAATATCCAAACGCCAGCGTATCACCAATTCTGGTATCTAATAGCGTTTGGTGGGAGCTCGAGAACAGGCTTGCTCTGGTTTTCATCGGCGAACCTCATAGTTCGAGCGAAATACATGAAAAAGTAATAGAAAGTTTAGGCAGAGAAGCGCACAAACATCCGGCTCTTATAACCTTGAGAAATCTTGCGATAGACGCGAAAAACGCGCTGTACGAAGGAGATTTCGAAAGACTTGCACAAGCCATGAGTAACAACACTGACGTGCAGCGGCAGATGAACAAAAACCTGGTTTGTGATGAGTTCGAGGAAATCATTGATATCTCAAAGCGCTACGATGCCGGCGGTTTCAAAGTAAATGGTGCCGGAGGAGACGGCGGTACTGTCACAATACTTACCGACGGCGATATGGCAAAAAAACGAGTAATGCTTTCAGAGTTGAAAAACAAGGGTTTTACAATAATTGATATTTACCTGGCCAGACATGGTCTACGGGTGTGGTAGCAAAGAATTAGCGACAATCTTATTGAAATTTGAACATTCGACTGGTATAATGTTCGGTGTTTGAACATTAATGCCCTGAATATATTCAATTTTATGTAGTGCAGCATGTTTCGGCGGCGCCTTTACATATCTTGAAGCGTATAATTCACCTTTTCATTCTGGCTGAGATCAGCCGCGGCGAAGCTTTGTCCTGTTCTGTTTTTTAAATAGATTTATGTCTAATATTACCATACACGCGAAAGAAAAAGAGCTCGAAATACTCGAACACATCTATGCAAATGAGCGAGAAGTGCGTCAAAGGGACATTGCCGAAATAGTTGGATTGTCTCTTGGCATGACAAATTCAATTTTAAAAAGGCTGGCGCAGAAGGGCCTTCTTACCATTCGAAAAGTCAACAACAGGAATATCCAATACGCTGTATCTCCCAGGGGGATTGAAGAGATAACGAAGCGAAGCTATCAGTATTTCAAGCGGACGATAAAGAATGTGGTGTTTTACCGCGAGGAAATAGAAAGCCTTGTAAAGCGTATTAAAAAAGAAGGATTTGCTCATCTTATGCTCATCGGAGTAAGTGACTTGGGATTCATCGTCGAGCACGCTTGCAGTAAGTATCAAATAGAGCTTGTTATAGACGATGATAATACTCCAGAAAACTGTTACCAGCTCTATTCCGAGTCTTACATCTACGATACTGAAGCTCGAGAATTGGGACGCATAAAAAACATTGATTTTTTGAGCAGATTTCTTATGGATACGCATTTACAGTAAGGACCGGAATGGCTGGAAATCTTGATCATACAGTTGCGATACTCGCCTATAACAATCATGAAATAACGATGCGGCTCATAGAGAATGTGAGAAAGAAGGGCTTTTCAGGTAGAATACTGCTTTTCGACAACGGATCTTCACCCGCTTTTTCTCGGCCGGATAATGACCAGGATTTTGTATTAGTTCGTGAAAATAAAAACATCTATGTGAATCCGGCTTGGAACCGCATTATAGAGACAGCGGAAACCCGTTTTCTCACCCTGCTTAACAATGACTGCTTTCTTGTCTCTCCTGAGTATTTTTCGGAAAGCATTGCGTTTATGGACCAGAATGAAGTTGCGTTAACATCATTAGCGACCATGAATGTCGCTCAAATAGATCCGGGATTATTAAACAGTAAGCTGCTCTGTCGAATTTCTCGATGGCCTTTAAGTTTTTCAGAAAAATACAGAAGGCAGGGCTGGCTCATGACCATGGATCTGGAAAAATACAGGATGTGCGACTGGGCGATACCCGACTATTTGAAGATCTGGTTTGGAGATGATTGGATTTGGTATCAAATGAAAAAAAAGGGGTATCGAACCGGCGTCTTTTCCAATCGTTTTGCCGCGCATCAACGAAGCGTTACGGTTGCCGGTGCGGCGATACAGAAAATTATTCAAGCTGACATTGCCGCGCTCGAAGAAAAAGGAGCTTCCTGGCATCCAGACGCAATCGCTTTCATTCACGAGGGTCGGAAATACGCGGGAAGTTCACCCATAAACAAGATTCTGTTAAAGCCTCAGGCTCTTTTTCGAGGAATTGCGTGAAGATTCTGCATGTCGGGATTTTTCAAGACCATGATCTTGGGGGAGATATAGTACTTAAAAAAGGTTTTGAGCAGAATCAATGCCAGGTAACAGCATTTGACTATCGAAAGCTGCAGAAACAGGTTGGCAAAGATGAAATG
>JABGPX010000474.1 GCA_018644745.1 Spirochaetales bacterium | reverse complement strand
ATATTGATATGTTTCTTGTGGATTGGAATATGCCGAGGGTCAATGGTCTGAACTTGGTAAAGAAACTCAGAGCGATGGACAAATACAAGCAGACACCGATTATCATGATAACTTCCGAAGCCGCGAAGTATAATGTGGTTGAGGCGGTAGAGGCGGGGGTTACCAACTACGTGGTTAAGCCGATACAGGGAAGCCATCTTTGGCAGAAAATCGGTAAGTACCTAACGAAAGACGGATCGAATTGATGCAGGTTAAATATATCAATCCGTTTCTAAACGCTTCGGTTAATTTGTTTCAAACATACCTTGGGCTCAATGTTAAATCTCTTAAGCCTTTTATACTTGAAGATCCTCAGGGCTTGAGTGAGGTTTCCGGGATTATCGGCCTTGCCGGTGAAACTACAGGCGCGGTTGTGCTCAGCTTCTCACGGGATACCGCTATTAAGATAATATCAAAGTTAGAGGGAAAGACTTACAATGCTCTGGGCAAGGAAGTAATAGATGGAGTAGGGGAGCTCATCAATATAATCGCGGGAAACGCAAAGAAAGACCTTTCAGAATTCCGGATTGAAATTTCCTTACCCGGTGTTATCACGGGAACTACCTACCGTATTCATTGGCCCGCGGGCATCCCTGTTGTAAAGATTCCTTTTGAGTCGGATGTTGGACCATTTTCTGTTAACGTGTCGTTAAGGGATATCGTATAGGAAGAGGAGCGTAGCTTGGCAGTTCGATCAATTCGTTTAAAGGTTGTTTCCATTATTATTGCGGTGCTCGTTCTGAGTGTGGCCGTATCAATTATTATTACCGTGCGAAATCAGCGGGAAAACCTCCTGGATGAAACCAGGAAAAACCTGACGATTACCGGTGATATCTTAAACAGCGTAGTTCGGAATCTCATGCTTGGCGGTGAGGCGCCTATAGCAACTGAAACGCTGGCAGATATTCAGGGAATCGAAGAATTCATAGACATAACAATTTACCGGCCGGACGGGACAAACGCATTCAATGACGATTCTACAATCAAACTGGTAAATAGCTACATCGGCAAGGAGATGTTCGAGTCCACCGAAAGAGCGGAGCTGCGTCGTATCGATAATGAAAATTTCGACGAAGTGCTGAAGACCAACACCCCTGTTGATGTGGAATCACCTGATGAAAGAACCTTGGAATATTACTTCCCCATTCTTAATTACGCTGAGTGCAGGAGCTGTCACGGAGACAGCGGGTTCATTCGAGGAATCGCTCATTATCAAGTGTCTACCGAACAGATCTATAACACGATAGATTCTGCGCGAAATCTGCTTGCGGTCTTTTTCGTCGCATCAGGTTTTATAATCGCCTTTGTCCTTATCATACTCCTTCGTCGAATCATTATCGGTCCCCTACTCGAGATTGGCAGCGCAGTCGGGCTGGTAGGTACCGGGAATCTCGAAGTGCGGGTCGATCTAAAATCAAAAGACGAATTAGGTACCTTGGCAGTGGAAATAAACAGCATGATCGGCGGGTTAAGGGAGAAGAATCGTCTTGAAATCGAAAACAGTGTAATCGATGCAAGAAACCAGGAAAATCGAAAATATCTCGAGAATATAAATGAAGGTCTTCTGTTACTTGATCACAACCAGATAATCAGCGATCAGTATTCTACATTTCTTGAAACACTTTTTTCAACGGATGAAATTGCCGGCAGGAAGTTCTCGGATTTTCTGTATCCTGGCGGCACGGCGACTGATGAGGAATTGAAGGAGATCGATCAATTTGTCAATATGATTTTTTCAAATGTTAACACGGAAATGGAAATGATCATGTCTATAAATCCGCTCACGGATAAGTCGCTTACCGTATCCGGTCCCGGCTCTCCCCGTGAGATTGTAATCGATACGAATTTCCTTCGGATAATGGGCTCGGATGGTGTTGAGAATGTCATGGTGATATTTGAAGACAAGACCGAACTGGTAAGAATTGAAAGAGCTTTGGAAACTGAGAAGATTCGAGGAGAGACGGAAATTGAACATATCCAGGCCATTCTTCGGTCAGGTCCTCAATCGTTTATTGAGTTTGCGGAGGAAGCCAATTCTGCTCTCCGCGCGATAGACGAGAATCTCGATAATCTTGAGGATTCCGGTGTGCTCAATGCGCTTTTTAGGGATATCCATTCGCTGAAAGGTGCTGCCCGGTACATGGAACTCCGCGGATTCGCCGGTTCTCTTCACGAAACAGAGGAATTGATTGCAGCCGCCCGCGATGGATCAAGACAGATAGATGGGAATTTGCGAAAGGATCTAACCTCGGCCCTCGAAGTGCTGAATCAGGGTGTTGATAGCATCAAGGGGATAAACGACAAATTCAAGGAGTTTTCGTCGCAGGAAGGGCTGCAGGAGTTATTCTCTAAATCCATTAGAGGTTTTTTTGAGAATATGGAACGGATGGCCACCGCGATCGCCGAAGAGCTGGGCAAGTCCGTGAAGGTTCGGACATCCACCGATTTTGACAGCGTACCGTTTCTCAAGGAGCTGCGTGATCCGGTTATCCATATAGTACGCAATTCTCTAGATCACGGTATCGAGGAAAGTCTCGAGCGAATTTCAAAAGGTAAAGACGATGTCGGGCTGCTGGAAATCCGGTTCCTCCAACCCGATCCGGCACGTTGTTTAGTAGAAATCCGCGACGACGGCGCCGGAATTGATTTCGCCAAGATTCGGCAAAAAGCTATAGAAGCCGGGATTATTTCAGAGACCGCGGAACCGGGTGATCTGGATCTGCTGAAAATACTATTTCTTCCCGCATTTAGTTCCAAGTCCGATTCTACCGCCATTTCCGGCCGCGGGGTTGGACTCGACGCCGTTCACGCCGCGGTAACTGCTCTTGGCGGTTCCATCTCGGTTGCCACTCAGAAAGATCGAGGGACGAAATTCTCCCTCAAGATACCTATTCCTGAGGCTTAGACATATTGCCTAACCGTTGCGAGGAGAAACTGCTTGTGAAACGATTACTATTGGCCATCTCTAAATACTGCCGTTGTGATATCCGGCATATGCGAAAAACCACGATTCTATTCGGAGCTGCATGCGGTCAGACAAATCAAATGTGGGTTTTTCGATATGCCCTGTTACTAATTGTGCCAATCTTACTAATAGGGGCGTGCGCAAAATACGAGGAACCTCTTCTCGATGCCCTCACCGCCGATCAGATTACCGGTGAGCTGTTGTGGGAAAGAATATCGGCAGATACCGATTATAGTAAATATGCATATTGGCCCGGGCATGAAGGCGTGAAGCCGGGCCAGGCGCCGCACGGGGCTTTCCACCGGGTCTATGTAAATCGCGTTTTGCTGGAAATGATGCCGGTTCGAGAAAAGATCGCGCCGATCGGCACGGTTATTGTAAAAGACAATCTGGATGCTTCAAAAACACGAGTTTCAATTACGGCGATGGCAAAAATTCAGGGGTATGATCCGGAAAACGGCGACTGGTTTTGGGCAAACTACACTTCTGAAGGCGAAGTAAAAGCCGCGGGAAAACTCAAAGGATGCATCGGCTGTCACGAGGGACTAAAAGAGAACGATTATGTTATCGTGCAGATGCTCGACGCGCCTCTCCGGAACTAGGCCAGCTGCACACCTTGCGAAATAAGCCGGTCTTTGAGAAGCGTTGAGTTTATATTCCTCAGATCTTCAACGCCATTCTCTGAAGCAATAACTATCGCCGTACCAGCCGCCTGCCCAAGCTGCATCATAGTCCGCGAAAGCCTGCAGCTCGATGCTGCCACCGAGCTGAAACTTGCCGCTCTGCATGCCACCAGTAGGTTGGCGAAACCTTCGGGGATTAGACATCTGTAGGGTATTCCGTACGGTTTTCTTATTTCCGTATGGATCGAGCTATCCCCATGCCGATCGAGTTGATGATCGGATATCGCGATGATATCGTTATGCACACCCTCTGTCGTTCCTGCGGTACAATCCGCCTGAGTAAGGATGTAATCTCCCCGCACTCTTCTGGATTCCCTTACACCTACCGCTCGTGATATGGAAGCGATTTCCCAGGATTGAAATTCCGGATATTCACATTGAACATAATGCCACCACGACAGTATACGGCGACGGCACTCCGCGTACGCGGTTGAGGGATCAGAATCAAGGTACTCTCTTCCCTCCATTGTTGGCAGGATATTTACATTGAAATCGCCATTTGGAAACTCGAAGAACGCGGCGAAGGGATATTCATTTTTCCACCAGCATGTAGCGCCGATTCCTTCGGGTAGTTTGCCGATAATTGGGTTTTCCCGACGACGAATTCGGAAGATGAGACTCACTCCATTGACTTTGTCGGTGGCGTCAACCGGAGCGGCACTTTCGTTAAAGGTATCCCTGGATTCCTGACCTTCCATCATCACACATCCGGCAGCATCGCACAGGTCTCCGTCTCCGGTGGCATCGACATAATAGTCAGCGATAACTGTTTCACCGTTCTCGAGGATTATTTGCTCGATCCGTCCATTATCGATAACGGCGCATTTTAAGAAAGTGTTTTCACGAAGGGTGCAGCATCCGGTTTCGGCAAGCATGTCCCGAAGCTCCTGTTCGTACGCCTCAGGTTCAAAGGATATGCCGAAAATATTTGATCTAATAAATTCTTCATCTTCAGCCAGACTTCCGGCTCCGTGACGTCGCAGTGTATCGCTGTAAGATTTTCCCGCCGCGGCGCGCAGGGTATGCTCACCCCCCGGGAAGGATTGCTTTCCGGACCAGACAAAGTGCCGCGAGTAACCATATATTCCTACCGCCTGAGGCCGCTCTCGCAAACGCTGGTATATCTCACGAGGAAAGCCTGTAGCACCGGCCACAGGCTCCCAGTTGTTTACTCCGCAGCGGTTTGCATTCCCGCCGATCGAGGAACTTTTCTCTATGACAAGCACCTCAAGTCCTTTTCGCGATGCCGCGAGTGCTGTTCCGAACCCGCCGGAGCCGCACCCTATTACGGCTATATCGTATTTCTTCACTTACGCTACACTATCATGCTTGCTTGCGATTGTGGAGCATCCGAATAACCTAAATTGCGGGGTTGCCGGGAACTCGAAGTGAAACTGATCCCCTCCCTTTGGTTTGTATTCTACGACGTTAGAGACTGGAACCGCGTCAAAAGCGGTGAGATCCATTCTTACGACCCGATCATCAGAATCATCACCCGCTATCCCAACATCAGCGATATACATTCTCATATACATGTCCATTTCCGGTATCGAGGTACATGTCGCCATCGATACCAAGTCCGGCAGCCGGCACACCGAGCCCTGAATGCCAGGTGGCTTCATGCACTCCCGCAGTCGACAATGGTGCCCCGTGCCGGTGTACCAATGTATGCCGTCTATAATCTCGAATAACTTGACGAGTCTCTCTATGAGTTCTTACCTTTTCATGATGAGAAGTTTGTCGGATTAGGAGAAATGAATGACCTTCGATGAAATAATGGCTTTTCTCAAGGCCCATGAGAACCCAAGCGGGAAAAAGATATTGATGCGGCATGGAGCCCGTGATCCGTTTTTTGGAGTTCGAATTGGTGACATGAAACCTATTGTAAAAAAGATTAAAAAGAACCATGAGCTGGCGATGCAGCTCTATGCTTCGGGAAATTCCGACGCGATGTATTTCGCAGGGCTCATAGCCGACGAAACTGTCATGAGCAAGGGTGATCTTCAGAAGTGGGTCAATGAGGCTTACTGGTACATGCTGAGCGAATATGCAGTTGCCGGAGTCGCCGCCGAAACTCCTTTTTGGCAGGAACTGGCAAAGGAGTGGATGAAATCCGAAAAGGAAATGATAACCTCTGCAGGCTGGTCGACATATAGCGGTGCAATTGCGATCCGACCCGACGACGAACTCGATATGAAAGAGATTGCCGGTTTGCTATATGAGATCTCTTCGGCAATTCATTCCGCGCCCAATCGGGTTCGATATGACATGAACAATTTCGTAATCAGCGTCGGCTGTTATGTGGCGGAGTTGTCAGAAAAGGCGGCACAGACGGCCGAGAAAATCGGCAAAGTCTCCGTGGATATGGGAGGCACCGCGTGCAAAGTTCCATATGGTCCGGATTATATCGCGAAGGTGATCGGGATGGGTCGATTGGGGAAAAAACGTAAAGCCGCCAGGTGCTGAACCCTTTCTCCCATTCTTGTTCTGAGATATGATTCCGAAGACTCTGCGCTGGTGTCTCAGGAGTTATTTATGCTTATCGAACGCTCATTAGTACCCGTGCTGCCTATCGATCAATCATGGGAAGCAGGAGCAAATCTCATATATTCTATCACTGCAATAAATGAACCGGATACGGGTCTCATCCGCATGTACTATCTGGTTAGAAACAGTGTAAAGAAAGAGGGCCTGCTCTGTATCGCGAGAACATCCGACGGAATTGTATGGGAAAAACCGGATCTTGGTGATGGAACGAATATCATAATGCGCGGATTTGGAGACTGTTCCTGGGGTGTTTTCCTTCCCAAGAGAATTATTTATGACGAGGTCGAGGAAAATCCGGCTGCGCGGTGGAAAATGCTGTATTGGGACTGTCCGGGTGTGGATGGCTCTGGGCTGAAGGGCCCCTCGGAAAATGGACAGGCGGGCCTTTGCATGGCGGTGAGTGCCGATGGCCTTTCCTGGAGCCGGAGAGGGGAGGGACCATTTATCTGCAGTGCCAATGATGCGGCTTCCTTTGTGCAGGTTAATCCGAGAGCCGAGGCAGGTCCGATGCCGGCTGCATTTCTGCTGTATCAGCAGACCTGGCGGTACAATCCCGATCTTCCTCAGGAAAGGGACAACCTGAAAAGCATGCATCGTCAGATTTCCATTTGGACGGCCATGAGTTTCAGCCCGCGGGTGTTCAGCGACGGCTGGGTCGGCCCGACAACCATCCTTTCACCGGATGAGAAAGATCCCGATGATCTGCAGTACTATTGGATGTCCGCGTTTCATACTGACTATGGATACGGCGGCCTGCTCAACTGTCATCACACCGGTTCCCAGGTAATGGATGTTCGGCAGATCAAAAGCCGCGACGGATGGAGTTGGGAGTTCATGAATGATCGGGAACCTCTGATCCCCGTGGGTGAAGCCGGTCGTTTTGACTGCGGCATGGTTTCGGCCATTAGTCCGCCGGTCAAATCCGACGGTAAAACGTTGATCTTTTACAACGGACGGTCAACGGTTCACGATCATACGCTTAAGTACCCTGATCAACCCGAGCCGGATCCTTCAAGCGGCATCGGCATGTGTATTTTTGACTCTCTATTTTGAGAATCTGATCCGCTGAACCGTAATTGCCTTGTGTTGATTACCATCTTCGAGGGTGTAGTCAAAATCTGAATATGCCAGAAGCAGGGAATCAGGTCCGGTAGCAAGCAAACTTGTGTATCCGCACGTGTGATCTGATACTATCTTTGGATTTCCTTTTATTATTGTTTGCAAAATGTCCCATTTTTCGCCACCACCGTTTTGCGAAACCGCTATGTGCACTCCCGGCCTGCCGTAGCTGAGAACCAAGGCACCGGTATCCATCAAATGCAGACAGGGAAAGACACCAAAATCAAAGAGCTTTCGAGGCGGAGTCCATGTAAACCCGGAATCCTCCGACCAGGCGGCTGCCATTGATTTTTGCTCATGATCCGACCGCCTCATAACGGCGAGTAGTCGTCCATCCGCGGTAGCTGATATGGTCGGCTCGCCAAAAAGATCCTTCCCGTCCGGGTCGATGGCGATGGTGGATCTCCGAACGAATGAGCGGCCGTTATCTTTCGAAACCATGAGATGAGTGCCGCCTTTGGGAGCAACTCTACCGTCATCGAGAGTAAAACGAACTCGGTAATCAGCGTACATGAGTTCGTCTTTGTATTTGATGATCGGTCGTTCAAAAAAAGGCCGGGGCAGGACAGAGCTGTTTTCACGTTTCCAGGCAAGGCGGTTCGCAGGATCATACCGAACTTCCACTGCCTGCCATTTCCCGGTCGCTGGTGTCCATCGGCGGCCGGGAATCACTGAAAAGTAAGATTTCACTTTTTGCGGAAAATCATCCAGCATATATGTGTATAACTTGCCGTATACATGGGAATCAGAAATCGGATCCGGTAGAGCCACTCCTTCTTTTTCTATATCAAAGTAGGGCAGGGCGGGCATTGAAAGAAACTCGCCGTCGAAAACCTCAGATATCGAGAAGTGCGGCCGGGTTGGTTTGACTTCCCCATGGTATGTCTTCCAGCTGCCCCCCTCATCTTCGGAGACGAAAGCAGGGGCCGGGAGCCCATGGGTTTCCGAGGCATCCTCCGCATCCGCGAAGAGCAGGAGAATCCGTCCATCCGGAAGCCTTGTAAGAGCCGGGAATTGATAATATCCCCATCTTTTTTCCCCGGGTTCAGAAACAGCAGCAACCACAGGGTCGTTGAGCAGTATTTTCAATCTATTTCTCCCGTCGGCTTTCTTGCGGATACGCTGATACTCACTACAGAGCCGGCAATTTCGGCGGGATTGATCTGTTTATCAGCAAAAGCGTCTTTTTCCCCAATCTGGTTCCCCACTTCTACGACAAGATCCTCTGAAAAAACATCCTCTTTTTCCACCTGTATATCCGAGAATCCCGCGCCTTCCATCAAGGACAGATATTCAGTTTTGAGAGAAGCTCCCGCCACACATCCCGTGTAGGCAGATACGGATTCTTGCAGATACTCAGGCAGTTCGTGCAGCAGAACGATATCAGAAACATGAAGACTCGCTCCAGGCTTCATTACCCGGTAGGTTTCTTGTAACACTCGAAGTTTGTCTGCTGATAGATTGATTACGCAATTGGAAATAACAACATCAACAGAATTGTCGGCGACTGGCAGATTTTCTATCTCTCCCAGCCGAAAATCCACGTTGTCATATCCACTCTTTTC
Organism: Spirochaetales bacterium; assembly: GCA_018644745.1. The sequence goes on along the minus strand of JABGPX010000474.1, from coordinate 6,974 downwards.
GGCGCTGGTTCTCGCTTTCTCGATCATATCGATTGTCATGTCAACGCCGATGACCCGTCCCGCTGTGCCTGTTCTCTTTGAAGCGAGAAAGCAATCGAACCCTCCTCCCGATCCCAAGTCGAGAACCGTGTCGCCTTCCGCGATCGCCGATAAGGCCACCGGGTTTCCGCATCCGAGACCGAGATTTGCGCCATCCGGAACCGATTTCATTTCCTCCACGCTGTAGCCGATTTCCTTACTAATCTTGTGGGCGTCATCTTTCCCGCTTCCGCATCCGCATGAGCTCGACCCGCCGCAACAGGATGAACTGCTTCGCGCGACTTCACCATATCGTTTTCTTACCTCACTTCGAATTTTAGCAGCTTTCATAAATTTCCCTCCTTGCTCATTCCCAGAGCCGGGCCGAGTAGGCCCTGAACCATTCCGCCGAGTTTTTCGGCTTTAATCATTGAAACGCAGCAAACCTCACCGCTGCTTTCGAACGTAACAAGCGCCAGTTTATCGCCGGCCTTTATATCTAGTTTCTCCCGCAGATCCTTTGGAAGAACCATCTGTCCTCGTTCGTCTACACTTACGATAGACTCTACCTGGCAGCAGCTGGAGTCTGCAGTGGCGTTCTGATTTGTCTTTGTATTCATGTAAATCAGAATAATAAGATTATTCAGAAAAGTCAAATTATTTTTCAATCTGATAGCACTTCATCATGATTACCCGGGCAGGTATACTTACAACTCTATGGAAAACAATATTACTCTCAACAGCAGAGATTCGGGATATCGGGGTATCTGGTATTTCAATCAGCCCTCCGGCGATGAGTTTGCGTATAAATACAGTGGCGGTCTGGGCACGTATTGCGCCAAGCACCGTCCGATTGCAATCTACCGCCCTGAGGTCGATAAGACCTTTTTCTGCTACGGCGGCTGCGACACCGACGCCCACCTGAAATACACAACCGATGAGCTTGCGGATGGTCATGCTTTTGAGCGGAGCCGCCCGGGAATGCTCAAACATATGATCGGTTTCTACGATCATGCTCATCATAGTGTTCCGCGTCCAACGGTGCTTCTCGATAAAGGCACGGCGGATGCTCATGATAATCCGGTGATGGCCATTGATGACCAGGGGTATATCTGGGTTTTCTCTACCTCCCACGGCGCCTCCCGTCCGTCATATATTCATAAGAGTGCCCGGCCATACAGTATTGATGAGTTCGAACTTGTTCCCGCCGAATGGGATGGCGGGCAGGGAATCGAGAAGATCTCGAATTTTTCTTATATGCAGCCCTGGTTTGTGCCGGGACGCGGATTTATAGCGTTCCTTACCCGCTACCATAATCCTGTAGTGAGAACCATAGGTTATATCACAAGCGGCGACGGCTTTCTGTGGTCAGCCTGGAAGCCACTCGCGATTATGTCCGAAGGGCATTATCAGGTGAGTGAAGTGTGGTCTCATAAAGATGAGGTCCGAGCGGGGACCGCGTTCAACTATCACCCGGGCAGTGTGAACTTGCGAACCAACCTGTATTATATGGAAACTCGGGATTTTGGGACAAGTTGGCATACTGTTTCCGGAACAGCCCTCGAGCTGCCGCTTGATGATATTGAATCCGAGGCGCTGGTATTTGATTTTGCTTCGGAAGGAAAATTGATCTATATGAAAGACATTTCCTATGACGCATCCGGCCGGCCGGTAATTCTGTATGTTGAAAGTACCGGGTATGAATCCGGCCCGGGACCGGGTGCTCGCCGATGGATGACCGCGGGATGGAATGGTTCCGAGTGGGAACTGCGAAGGGTCACCGATTCGGACAATAACTATGATACAGGCTGCCTTCATATTCAGGATGATGAGACGTGGATGGTTATCGGCCCGACCGAAGTCGGCCCGCAGCCGTATAATCCCGGCGGCGAGATTGCGATGTGGCGCAGCGATAATCGCGGCCTGACGTGGAGCCGTCTTGCTCAGCTAACGAGCGGCAGTGAAAGAAACCATACCTATGCGAGGCGCCCACTCAACGCGCATCCCGATTTTCTCGCGATGTGGGCTGACGGAAATCCACGTAAGCCGTCAATCTCCAGATTGCACTTTGCCGGAGACGACGGCAAGGTTTATCGTCTCCCTCTCTCGATACATGGTGAAAACATGGCCCCTGAGCGGCTTGATTCTTCGACCATTACTCTGGAGGATGGGTAAATGAACTCGGCGAATATACTGCTCATCCATTGTGATCAGCTTCGGTTTGACTGCCTTGGCGTGAATGGCCATCCTCTTGTTCAAACACCAAACCTAGATCGATTGGCCTCGGAAGGGGCGAACTTCAGCCAGGCCTATACGCCGGCGCCAATCTGCTCGCCTGCCAGAGCCTGCCTACTTACCGGGCAGTGGAGTTTTCAGCACGGGTGCATCAGCACGCCTGGAAACGAACTCTACCGACCTGCGGGAAAGGATATTCCAGTATTCAGCACGCTTCTCAAAAACGCTGGCTATCGGCTTGGATGGGTAGGGAAGTTTCATAAGGAAGTTACAGGACATCCAGGCGATTGGGGTTTTGATGATTTCATCGGCGAGCGAGGGTACGGCCAGTGGAGGGAGCAGCAGCCATTGCCGCCGAAACCCCATGAAAACAGCTGGTTTGGCGAGGCCGACACCGCCATCGCGCCGGAGCAGAGCAAGCTTGCATGGGGCGCGGATATGGTTATTTCGCTGCTTGATGATTATCAGGCTGATGATGCGCCCTTTTTCCTGCGTTGGGATCCTTCCGAACCTCATTTGCCGAATGTAGTACCGGAACCATACGTTTCGATGTACAAATCCTCAGATATCGAGCCGTGGCCAAGCTATGGTGATGATCTGATCGGTAAGCCATATATTCAACAGCAGCAAAAGCGGACCTGGGGCCTGGAGAACTGGACCTGGGACAAATGGGCGCCGATTGTGGCGCGTTATCTTGGCGAAGTGACTTTGCTCGATTCTCAGGTTGGCCGGCTTCTTGGTAAAATCGACGAATTGGGACTGACCGAGGATACCCTCATCCTTTTCAGTAGCGATCACGGTGATCTCTGCGGAGCTCACGGGCAAATCGACAAGCATTTTATCATGTACGACGATATTTCCCGGGTTCCGCTTATCGCTCGGTTCCCTGGCCGGATAACGCCGGAGAATGATTGCGGCGCTTTTGTGTCAAATGAAATCGATATGGCTTCAACAATCCTGGATGCCGCCGGCTTGGACGCTCCGGATTCCTTCCGAGGGAGGAGCCTGATTGATGTGGCTGCCGGTACAGATCCCAAGCCAAGGCATGATATTTTCTCTGCCTGGCACGGTTCACAGCTTGGAGCGTTCACTCAGAGAATGGTTCGTGACCGTCGCTGGAAATATATATGGAACGCATCGGCGCTGGACGAGATGTATAATTTGGAGTTCGATCCTGCCGAACTTAAGAATTTGGCTCAAAACGATGAGTACGGCGATGAATTGCGGCGGCTGAGGATGCGGCTTATCCAATGGATGGAATCGCTCAGCGATCCTATGCTCAATGAGTGGACCCGCGGCGCTCTCGAGTCCGGCTCTAAACTATAGAAAAGGAAAAAAGAGAAAAAAGTGGATAAAAGAAGCTTTGATGCCATAATTGTAGGTTCCGGAATGGGGGGGCTTGGCGCCGCCGTTGAGCTAGCCGGAAATGGAAAAAAAACCCTGCTCCTGGAGCAGCATAATCTGCCCGGCGGTTACGCCACGAGTTTTGTCCGCGGCCGATTTGAGTTCGAACCTTCTCTCCATGAACTTGGATCCGCAGGATTCTCCGAAGAAGAAAAGCGGGGTCTCCGTAAGTATTTCGAAGATGATATAGGAGCGAACATCGGCTTTGCAAGAATACCCGAAGCATATCGACTGATCCTGACCGGTAAAAAGATCAACATAAAAATCCCTTTTGGAGTCGATAATTTCATCGATACGATAGAAAGCGCTGTGCCGGGAAGCAGGAAATCGGTGAGTGAGTATATCGATCTATGCCGCGAAACCGTTCAGGCCCTCGAATTTCTCGGGAAATCCGGCGCCGAAGTAGATAAGAGGTTTCTTCTCAAGGAATATGGGAATTTTCTCAGAACTGTCCCGTATACCATGAAAGAGGTGGCCGACACTCTCAAGATGCCGCGGGAGATCCTTGACCTCCTGTATCCTTATTTCTGCTACGTGGGAGTGCCCGAGAGCAGACAGTCCTTCATGCTCTTTGCGGCTATGCTGTATAGCTATATAGCGTACGGAGCGGTTATTCCAAAGATGCGTTCTCATGAAATTGCGGTAGCCATGATCGCAAAGTTCGAGGAGCACGGTGGTCTGTTGGAATTAAATACAAAAGTAGAGCAAATTCTCGCGAGTAACGGGAAAATAAAAGGGGTTGTTACCTCCCATGGAGAGGAAATAGCATCATCGGTGGTAGTCTCCAACGCTGGTCCGCCGCTTGTATACGGAAATCTGGTCAATCCGAAGACTCAGGTACCGGCTGCAGCACTAAGAAACCTGAATGCCCGGAAAGCCGGTCCCTCCGCATTCGTCGTGTATCTTGGGCTTAACGCCTCGATAGAGCAGCTTGGGCTTACTGATTACAGTTATTTTATTTCTCCCCACATGGATACCGACCTAATCTATGAGTCTCTCGGAGAACTCGGTGCACCGATGATGCAGGCATCAATCTGTCTGAACGCGGCGATTCCAGATTGTTCACCCCCTGGAACTACCATTCTCTCATTGACGACGCTCTATCGACCCGGGGTGTGGGATAATGTAGGTCCGGAAGAATACTTTCCGATGAAAAACCGGCTGGCGGAAAAGATGATCAAACAGTTTGAATCCGCGACCGGCGCAGATCTCCTCAATCACATTGAAGAAATCGAGGTTGCGGCACCTCAGACCTTTGCCAGATATACGGGAGCTGAGAATGGGAACGTATATGCCTGGGAGCCCGAACCATGGGATTCTATTGTTCCCCGGGCGCTTTCTGAGGATCGCGAGCGATATATAGAAGGCCTTTACCTCTGCGGAGGATATGGTTTCCGCTCCCATGGGTTCTCCGGATCCCTCTTTTCCGGTCAAAAAACCGCGAAGGACATACTGACCGGAAGCTTGCTAGGAGCAAAAGCATGAAAGTGACCGTAAAAGGACCGATTCGAGACCTTCTCATGTTTTTCAGACTGACAGGAATCAGGAAAAAGCGATTCAGAGCCGCAGCAGCTGATTTTCCAGTCAGGGGAGCAATGAATGATCTTGCCGAAAAACTCCATCCCCCGCGCCTGGATCTTCTAATCAAAAAGGTGCTGGAAGAAACACAGGATACGAGAACCTTTCGGCTTGTAAGAGAAGCAGCGGGGCCTCTCCCGTTCTTTCGCGCCGGCCAATATATCAGGCCGCAAATTACTATTGGTGGCAATGAGATAACCAGGCCTTATTCGATTTCGTCGCTTCCTCATGAGGCGCTGGATCCGGGATTTTATGATATAACCATTCGGCGAAAAGACAGAGGTTTTTTTACCTCCCATGTCTGGGATAACTGGAATACCGGTACCCCTGTTACAACATCAGGTCCACTCGGGCAATTTTGCTTTGAAAGATTACGGGACAAACGGAAGCTGGTTTTTATCGCCGGAGGATCAGGAATAACTCCGTTTAAGCCGCTCATCACCGATTTAATTATTGCCCATCCTCGTGTCGAAATGATTCTTTTTTATGGCGTTGCCGATATTGAGAATATAATCTTTCAAAAATACCTCGATGCTATCGCCGAAGAATATCCGGAACGTCTTAAAGTCGTATATGTAAACTCCGGAGCTGAAGGTGACATGTGGGAAGGAGAATCCGGCCTTATCGATCGGCGCCTTATAAGGCGGCACGCGGAAGAACCGGAAAACTACTCCCATTTTGTATGTGGACCTCCGGAAATGTATAGTTACATAGATAGAGAACTCTCTTCATTTCATCTGCGCCCCGGCAGGATTCGGAAAGAAGCGCCAGGGGACTCTTTTTCAGCAGCCGGAATTCCGGATTTTCCTGAGAATAAAATGGGAAAGCAGTTCAAACTATCAATCCACTCCGACGGAAAAACTTGCGAAACAACGGCAACTCCTAAAGAATCAATTCTCTCTGCTATCGAGCGCGCGGGGATATCCGCGCCGTCGGAGTGCAGATCCGGGGAGTGCGGTTTTTGCCGTTCAAAGCTCATTTCCGGTGAGTTTTATGTTATAAATGAACATGATGGCCGCAGGCAGGCGGATCGAAAATTCGGATATTTTCACCCGTGCTCTTCATATCCATTATCCGACCTTGAGATAACCGTCCCAAATAACCCAGCGCACAGGAGGCCGTAGATGATTCTTATAGCAGATTCGGCAATTCAGATTGAGAATGAAACGGTGAAGGAACTAGGAATTGGAGTGGTGGAGTATCCGCTCTTTGTGAACGGTGAAGAATACCCCGTATCCATGTCCATGACTCGGGACGAGAAAGACAAGTTGAGGGATATATTGCGGGACAAGAACAACGTTGTTACCACATCGGGCCTCAAAGAAGAGGATCTACTGAATATCTTCAAGGCGAATGCCGCCGAGAAAATACTCTTTATGCATCAATCTTCCAGGGCGTCAACCGCAACGGCTTCAGTGCTCAAGAAAGTAAAAGATGAGATAGGTTCTCTTGACGTGGAGTTCTTCGATACCGATCATCTCACCGGCGCCCACAGCGTACAGGTGCTCGCGGCGGCTCGGGCGATTAAGGCGGGTTTGAGCTTTGAAGAATTGATGAAACTGCTGGATAGAAATCGCCGGCGGACCACTCATCTCGGCTCGGTCTACGACCTTTTTTATCTTCATCGAACCGGCAGAATCGGTCTTGCAAAGGCCTTCTTTGGAACCGCGATGAAGATTATTCCGCTCCTTGGTTCTACCGATGAACCGGGGGTTCTTAAGTCGATAGGTAAAGCAAAG
>JABGPX010000135.1 GCA_018644745.1 Spirochaetales bacterium | reverse complement strand
CATTTTCGAGCAAACCGATGTGGGGTTTGAAGTTGTAATTTCCCGGAAGCTCCGAGAGGTTGGCTTCTATTGGTTCGGTGAGAACCGATGGGTGCTTTATATCCAGTATTATGCTGCTCAATTTACGCGCTCCCGAACACAGAAATCAGCGGGAATCCCCATTTTCCGATGAGGACTGCCACCGGAAAAAAACATAGCATTAATCGGTTGCAGCATCAGCAGCCATTCGCGTACAGGAAACATTTATTACCTGGCCACAGTGTAGGAAAACACCACGGCCACCGCATCGTGATCAGACAGTGGCTTACCTGATTCGGTAACAAACAGCTTTCGTTCAACTTTCCAGCTCAATGGCAGAAGTTCAACTCCTGCGCCGGAGCGAAACATAACTCTATCTATTCTATCATCACCGCATTTTAGAAATTCACATGCGTCAATCAGGCCGGTCTTTCCCGCTATCCTATTGAGCAGATCGGTCATGTCCGAGCGGCTCTTACTCAGATTCCAATCTCCGGCAACTATAAGCGCGCTGTCGGGGGACGTAGAATTGATTCGTTCGATAAGCTGGTGTATTTGGGCATCTTTGGCCGCCATATCACCCTCACCGCTTCCGGCATCCATATGGAGATTATATATATCGATATAGATCCCGGGAGCGATTTCATGCACCGCTACGCTATATCCTTTTTTAGTAAGGCAGTCATTCGAGTTTCGAAAAAATCCATAACACTTTGTCCATGGGGTATGATCCACATTCGCGAAAGAAGTTTTCGAGAATCTGGATAACCCGTCACCGAGGAAACCTCCCCTTCCCTTGGGTTCGATATAGTCGTGTATAAGATCCCCGGTAAGGTCTTTGTGATAGGAGAAGTTCTCCTGAACAACCACAACATCAAAACTGTTGAGCAGGGGACTGATCTGCTTGTTATATAATGCCGGGCTGCTTTGCGATAACCCGTCGGGAAGTCCCGCTACATTGTAGGTTAGCAAAGAAAAGCTACCGGATTCGGAAAATGCGGGAGCTAATGGGATAAGCAAGTACAGCGCCGCCGCAATAACAGTTTTTTTCATGTATAATGTTTCTCCACAGCTAAAAAGATAAAGGAAACCCCATGTTCGGTCATCCAAGAAATGATTCCGAGGCAATTGTAACACAAGCTCTCTCTTTTGAACGTCCGGACAGGATGCCTGTTTTCGACAGTTTCTGGGACGGATTTATCGAGAACTGGCGAACCACGCGGAATCCGCCGCTCGACATGGAGATCGAAGATTACTATTGGACCGATCTTGCCGTGCCTGTGGCCAATGAAACCCTCTTCCCCACAAGAATGAGCGAGCTGGGTAAAGACGGCGAATATGTTCTGGTAAACGACGGCTGGGGAAGAGTTATTCGCACGAAACCGGGCACATATTTCTCCGAACCCGTAGAAAGAGTTTTCAATTCTCCCTCCGACCTGGACAAAATGAAGTTTGATCCGGCGGACTTGGATAGCCGGTATGAAAAGTTCACAGAGCAGGTGCGGATGCATAAAAGCAAAAACCGGGCGGTATTTGTAAAGATCGGCGGGCCATTTATACGATGCAGCTTTTTCCGGGGCGAGACGGAGTTCCTGATGGATATGGCAACCGATGAGAGCTTCGCGTCTGCGCAGGTCGAAATGGTCGGGGAGCATCTTCTGCAAATTGGCCTTGAGTCGCTCAGAAGAGCGAATGCATACGATTTCGGCGTGTGGATTTACGACGATATGTGTAATCTGCGAAGCCCCATGTTCTCGCCGAGGATATTCGAAAAGATTTATCTTCCCGTCTATCGCCGGATGATCTCAACCCTAAAAGCGGCCGGTGCAAAATGGGTGATGCTTCACTGCGACGGCAATCTTCTTCCCTTCCTAGACATGCTAATCGATGCAGGTATCGACGGCATAAATCCGGTAGAGCATGCCGCGGGAATGGATGTGATCAAACTCATGGAACAATACGGCCGTTCCTTGCGATATATCGGAGGGGTATGCAATTCCCGAATTTTGCCGGGAGGTGACAAAGCCCGAATCAGAGAACATGTGCAGGCCATTGTCGAGGCCGGCAGAAACGGCGGTCTTGTAATTGGCACCCATACAATCGGTCCGGATATCCCGGTGGTAGATTACGAGTTGTATCGAGAGATAATAGCCGGAGGATAATATACAAACCTGAGATAAAAATTCCCACCGGAGCGTCGCGCACACACCGTAGACGGTGTGCTTCTCTCGGCAAGCGAATAACAACCTTAGAGCCCTTCCCATCTCGGACAGCGATCTGTCTTTGCTCAAAATTCATATCTTTCACTTATAGTCGGTGGCATTCCATCAATCGCAAACCGCTGCCATAGAGGGCAAATACGCGGCAACTGTTCCAATATACCGGCACCCTGCTATAATAATTGCGAAATACTGCATTTTTGCCGTACAG
>JABGPX010000691.1 GCA_018644745.1 Spirochaetales bacterium | reverse complement strand
GGAACAGTAGCCGCACTAAGCTTCTGGTCATCCCGACCAACGAGGAGCTGCAAATTGCCGAGTTGACTGCAGCCTGTATAGAAGGCCGCAGGATCGCCTGACGGCCCTCTCACCCACAAGTGGCGACAGCGGCACGACGGGGGCTTTCTAGTATGGTTATTCGGTACGTCAGACAGGCGGGACTATAACTGATTCTGCGGGCTTGGCTGGTTGAGGCCTAAACGCCGAACACGCTCGTTGATAAGAGCCTTGAGCTGGTCTTTTTTGTCGCCACTAATAAAGCTGTTATCTATAAATCCGATTGCGCGGGAAACACGCGATTCAATTCGTTTATAAGCATTTGCAAGCTGCTTCTCATTTAAGCCTATCGTCGTGGCGAAAGAGTCAAAGTCATGGCGTTTCAGCTTTGCTTTTTTTCCGTTCAACGAAAGTGCCATCTCTTCAGGATCGACCTTTGCCGGTATAATAAGTCGTGTGGCTACTAAATCATAGGCGGGAGCAAGTTGAACCAGGTTTGCATCCTTGTAGTACAGTGAGAAATTCTTTAAATGCATATCAGCATTTCCGGTTATGAAACAAAATGTTGTGATATCAAAAAAACGTGTAATATCTAGCAACGGATGTGATGAATACTTTCGGATTGCTTTGCCTATCTTCTCCATAGAGCTGCGGTATTTCTGTTCTGTTAAACGCTCGGTGAGTTGACACATATCCTCCATGTGGCAAATCTTTTGCTCTTGTTCTCTGTCTATGCGCTTTGTAATGTAAGCTAATTCCCCTGATTTAAGCCGAATCAAGCAGTGAGGAACAATCAGAATGTCCCATACCGAAGCGAGGTGCATAGTCAAATCCTCTACCTCAGGCATCTCCGGATACTTCCTTGCAGGTGGCTTTAAAATATAATCTCCCCACAATCCAACAAGAGTCAGTTTTCCAGCAACATTCTCTGCTTCCTCAAGATGGAGTGATATTTTTTCCTGCACGCCTGGAACCGTTATGCTGCTCTTTACTATCTTCTCAGCAAGAGCCTCCAGTTCATTCAAGGCATAAGGCATCTCAGGAGGACTCGGCTGGCCAAAAAATGATTTGCAGCAACTAGCGTGATAGTCTTTTTCGGAACCATCGAGTGCTTTGTAACATGCCAGACATCTGTTTATGACACTCATAGCAGTTCACCTCCATCATGAGAACGTATGCTGACCATTCCGATGCAGTCTTTGCAGCAGGCGAGTAAAAGCCCCATCCTGTCGCGGATATCTATTTTCCATGATCTATGAGCAATATCCAGAAGCCAACCTTCAGGAATAAGACCATCAAAGAATGGAAACAAAAAGCGGTCAGAAAACGGTTCTGCTTGAAGGGGCAGTGTTAGGCTGACGGCAATGGCGTCAGGAGTATCAAGATAAGTCTTGTCATACTCAAAGATATACCCGTCATCCGTCTCGTGCAGAACCCCTGCTAGCGTATTATTGAAGAAAACATGGGCAGTTCTATTCATTGTCATGCTTTCTTTCCTGCGGGACAGGCCCCATTTTATGACCAAATAAGCCTAGCACCTGGTTAATCTTCGCCAGATCGAGACTCGTCTTGCCCTGCTCCATATCGCGAATAAACCGCAGCCCAACGCCAGCCCTGTCCGCAAGAGCTCTCTGCGACATATTCAGTAACTTGCGTTTTTCTTTTAGAAATATTGATAGATTATTTTTCATATCGGGAGACATACTATACCCGTACGGGTATAATGTCAATAAACTTAACTCACGTATACCCGTTCGGGTATATAGTACGGTGTTCTCGCTCCGTTATACCCGTACGGGTACGGAGTAGATTATTCAGGTTCAGCGAAGTGCGTGCAGCACGTCGTCGGGAAGTATGGTCTCTATCGTTGGTTGCGTGGTTCCCGATCGCCTCAGCCATAAGGCTGGAACGACGGAGCGGCCCCGGATGAACGGAGCGTTTGAGATTCTGTGCCGCAGATCCGCGGCATGTCTTTCTGCTTGAGAATCGTTCGCCTGCCACTTGACTTCACCCACCAGCACGTTTCGGCCGTCTAGCGACTCGGCGACGACGTCGAATTCTTGTGCGCTGCCGTTCGCCCCGGTTCCCCACCAGCGTGTGGCGATCCCCCACTGAAGCCCTCCCACGTTTAGGAATGGAACCGAATGACGTGCTAGGTCTTCCCATATGCCTGCCGTATGTGCGGAAAAGTCGGTGCGCAGCAGTGCCTCGACGGGTTCCGTAATGCCCATCTCGAGAACGGATTGATTGGGTTGTACAAAATGGAAGTAGAACTGGAGAAACGGGTCTTTCAGTGAGTATAGCGTCCGTTTGCTTGATCTCGGGTTTTCGCCAAATGGTACTTCCCGACGGACGTAGCCCAGTTCGACGAGATTGCCGAGGGGGCGGGACAGGCTCCCTGCCGGCTTGCCCATGCGCCCCGCAATCTCAGA
>JABGPX010000136.1 GCA_018644745.1 Spirochaetales bacterium | reverse complement strand
CCTCTCAAGGAAAATGAGGAATATATCCCGAAGCATGCAACGGCATGAAACTAGCAAGCTTTAGGGTATTTACACAACTTTTACTCTTACTTGACCTATATAGACGCTGTCTATAAGATTGCGAAATATTTGAACTAACTTCCTTGGTGGTGATGATAGAGGAGCTTTTGTTGAAGGCATACATTCGATCGGTCGGCGCCTACGTGCCTCCAAAGAAGATTAGCAACGACGAGCTAGCCAAAACTGTCGACACTTCAGATGAGTGGATTTATTCGCATACGGGAATACAAAACCGTCACATTGCCGCCGACGAGATGGCCGCTTCTGACCTTGCCGTAAAAGCCGCAGCATCTGCGTTGGAGAAATCTGATATTAAAGCCAAAGATATAGATCTCATACTTGTCGCTACCGCTACTCCAGATTTTTTAGGATTTCCTTCAACTGCCGCCATTGTACAAGACAAAATCGGTGCCTCTCATGCCGCCGCAATGGATATTACGGCGGCATGCACTGGATTTATTTATGCAATTGAGACCGCAAAAGCATTTATTGAGTCCGGATCTGCCCAAAATGCTTTAGTAATAGGTTCAGAAGTTCTATCAAGAATATTGGATTGGACAGATAGAGATACGTGTGTACTTTTTGGAGATGGAGCCGGCGCGGCGATAATTACCGGCAATGAAGAATCCCTGGAAAGTAATATCCGACACAGCATACTTCGATCAGACGGAAGCGGTGCGGAGTATCTCCTTGTAAGAGGATGTGGCAGCCAAAGACCAGAAAATAACGAGAAAGTGAACCATCCATATATTCATATGAATGGACGCAAGGTGTATATGTTTGCAGTGAAAGCTTTGTGCGAAACAATAAAACGACTTCTACAGGACAACGATGAGAATATTGACGACATCACTTACATTGTACCCCATCAGGCGAATATTCGAATCATAGAAGCTGCCGCGAAACGAATGAAAATACCCAAGGAAAAGTTTTATACCAACATTGCTGAATTTGCTAACACATCCGCAGCATCAATACCTCTCGCATTGAATGAAATGGATGAAAAGAATCTCTTAAAGAGAGGAAACATGATACTTACAATTGGTTTCGGCGGCGGCCTAACCTACGGCGGCAATCTAATCCACTGGTAAAATAGATCAACTCCAAAATCCGATAATTCAATTGAGCGGTTTTGGCCATTATCCGGGCACAGCCTTCTCGAACGAGTCACAGAATGATACAATACCAATTGTGATTTCATCGCATTATATAGGAATCGACATTGGTATCGGTCTTGGTGCAAAAATCGGTCTGTTTCGCAACACAAACGTTGTAGAAGCCGAGGCTCTTCTCGCTACCGAAAAGTACGGCAAAACATATGAATCGTTCGCGGCTTCTTTGGAAGAGGCGATAGAAAAGCTGCTTTCGGAGAATAAGCTGACCGCGGTTGATCTGAGATCAATAGGTATAGCATGTGCAGGTATTCTCAATTCCGACGGCTCTTTTTTTCTTGTCGCAAATTTCAAACAGCTGAATGGACACAATCTAAAAGCCCGCCTGGAAGAGACATTCGGAATTCCCGTCGGCATAGAGAACGACGCGAATGCGGGTGCGCTCGCTGAGTGGAGCGTACTCAGGTTGGAGCTGATCTATTGGGTATTCGGCGGCGGTTGGGGCGGCGCCTGGGTAGATAGGAACGGCATAATCCAATTTCCTGTGATGGATTGGGATGGCGAAGACAAGAACTTGCATCTGACAAATGAACCCGGATATGCGATTCCTCTTGAAAAGCTGCTTCTAAAAACTCTTTTTAATGAGATGAGCGCCTCCTATGAACTCTATGAGCGCATCGTTGTGGCGGAGCTCGACCCTCCCGGCGGAGTCCTTTTGGGGCCTGGAGGAAATCCGGACACGATTCGCGCGGAATTGATATTATCCGGTCCGGGAAGGCTCAGACTGTTTCGGGCGCTTGTCGGTGATGATGACTTTTACCAAAGATTTCTCGACACCTCCGAGCATGCCGAGATGGACGATCCAGCGAAAGCCGGGAAGTATATTGATAAGCTGTCGAATATGCGTGTTGAGGCCGCGGTGAATACCGATCGCTTGTATGGTAAGGTCCTTGCCCGGGCAACACGAAATATGCTCAAACAGGCATTCGCCGACGGAATGCCTGAAGGCCTTCCAATCTGCCTCGGCGGCAAACCTAGCTATGCACTGCCTTATTTCGGACCCTCCGCACAGAGAGCACTGGCGAGACTCGGGATGTACAACTATATGCGCCCGTCGGTAATCGATGAAAGAGGAAGCAACGCCAACCTCATAGGGTCGGCGGTGCTTGCGAAGAACATTGCAGATCAAGCAGAATAGAGAACACATCTAAAAACCGGCAATGGCTCATTTTGGATTTTACATATAGGGCATATCGAAAAACCCACATTTGATTCGTCTGAC
>JABGPX010000137.1 GCA_018644745.1 Spirochaetales bacterium | reverse complement strand
GTGTTCTCATGCCATATCTTCTTGCTGGTTCAGGGCACCTAAGTTCGGCAACAGCAATTAAATATTTTATTGAAACGAAGCAACCTGGTTGGCATGTACGTCTGTTTGAACCTGCTGATGAACTGAATCTCGAGATTCTAAATGCAAACTACAAACGTTCATGGCAGTTTCTCTTAAAATGGCCGATTCTGGGCAAGATATTATTTTTTCTGGCGGAAAAAGTAATTCCCTTTGTTACCATAGCGGCAAACAAGAACATAGCGAAGAAAGCAGCGCCGGATATTGCGGGCTTTCTGTCTGAATATGATCCCGATCTCGTTATCACCACTCATTGGTCCTGCGGGCACCTGGTGGACGCGGCCTGGAATATACCTGAAGATTCGAAGAACGGTAGCAATGTCAGCAGGGTTCCGCTTATCGTCGTTCGCAATGATCTTGGCGGCGTATATAAAATTCAACAGGTCGATTGCGATCTTACCGTAGTAATGTCGGAAGAAGGCATCGAGGCTTTCAAAGCAATCGGTGTGCCAGGCGACAAGCTCATGCAGGCGAACCTTCTTGTCCGGCCAGAATTTCTTGTGCATCGAAAGACGACGATCGATGATATTACACTAGATTCGAGTCGACCTTTGCGGATCTTGCTGTCTGCCGGCGGTGAGGGGCTCGGGAACCTGTTTGCAAGCGCGGATATGATACTTACAGAGGCCTCGAATGCCGGCAGAAATATAGAATTGGAATTACTGGCAGGAAGAAACCAGAAGCTCTCTGAAAAACTATTCGAACATTTTCGCGGGTCTCCTGTAAATGTTCATGGCTATCGTGAGGATATGCCGGCTCTCATGAGCAGTGTCGATCTCGTTGTAGGGAAATGCGGCGCCAACTACACAATGGAAACGCTGATGTTGGGAAAGCCTTTCTTAATAACCCAGATTGGCGCACCGAACGAAAAACCCAATATGGAATATGTTGTTTCTCGGGGGTGCGGATGGTATGCAAAAAATCGCGTCGCAGAGAGAGATATATTTGCGCTGATCTTTTCCAACCCTGCTGAAATTCACGCTAAAATGAAAAACCTCGCCAAGCTGCCTTCGATGAGCGGTGCGGAACAAATTGCGGATCGGGTAATTCTCGAACTTGGCGGTTGATAACCTCTGTCCGCAAAAAGTTTGCATGGACCTAGCCGGTAAAATATGCTAAAAACATCGATTATGAGTAAAAACCCCTTAGACATTCGTGTTGTAGTTACCGGATTGGGCACAGTAAATCCACTTGGTAACACCGTAAAAGATTATTGGGATAATCTAAAAGCTGGCAAGAACGGTATCCGCACGATCAAGAACGTCGAAATTGATGACTATGGTATCAGGATAGCCGGGGAAGTCGATCCGCCTGATGTGTCCGAATATTTCAAAGAAAAGAAGATGTCCCGGAGACTCGATCGTTATGTCGTGTACGGATATATAGCCGGTACCCAGGCTTTGCGGGACTCAGGTCTTGATGTATCGAAAGCACCGGAAAGATATGGATCACTGATCGGTACAGGCGACGGCGGCGTAGATTCCAATCTTGAGAATGTATCCCGTATAGTGAAGACGGGTATGCATTCAACGTCGCCTTTTTACATTATAAACTCTATACCGAGCACCGGATCTGGTTTTTTTGCCCAGAGCTGGGATCTTCGCGGTCCATCTTTCTCGGTAAATTCCGCCTGTGCCACGAGCAATCATTCTATCGGAGTGGCTTCCATGATGATTAAAATGGGCATGGCGGACGCCATTTTTGCAGGCGGCGCCGAAGCGCCTGTTAACAAGAGCGGGCTGTGTGCTTTCGGCAATATCTTTGCTCTTTCAGACAGGAATGATTCTCCCGAAACAGCCTCCCGGCCTTTTGATGTTGATCGAAACGGTTTTGTGCTTGGTGAGGGTGCAGGCGTACTCTGCCTCGAGGAACTCGAGCACGCGAAGAAACGCGGAGCTCACATTTACTGCGAGGTTACCGGATTTGGTTTCAGCTGCGACGCCCACGACCTGGTTGCTCCCCATCCGGAGGCGAGAGGAGGAGTCCAGGCAATAACTGCGGCACTTGATGGCGCAGGTGTGGCGCCGAATGATATTGATTTTATTAATTGTCATGCCACTTCCACTCCGCTGGGTGATATTGCCGAATATAGAGCAACAAGGCTGGTTTTTGGAGAAGATATAGAAAAAGTACCCGTTCAAAGTACAAAGTCGATGACCGGGCATCTACTAGGAGCTGCCGGCGGCATTGAAGCTATCGCCATGATCATGGCCTTCGAAGAAGGGGTGATTCACGAAACTACAAATCAGTTCAACCAGGATCCAGAAATTAAGTTCAATGTCATTAAGGGGAGACCTTTGGAGAAACGGGCTACTCATGCTCTTTCAAATGGTTTCGGTTTTGGAGGACAGAACGCCGCGGTGGTACTTTCCGGTTTTA
>JABGPX010000235.1 GCA_018644745.1 Spirochaetales bacterium | reverse complement strand
CACAGCGAGTACATGAACGGGAAGGCGGGGTATACAGCGAGGTATTGGCGCAGACAGAAGAACGAGACCGCAGAGACCACGCGCGCTATCTAAAGCTCTATTCAATAGATATAAATGATTTCAATTTTGCTGATACGATTATAGACGCGGAAGCAAACAATCAGCATCAGATTGCCGATATTATTACCCGGATGGTACATGAGAAGATTGGTATTTGAAGCTTATTGACACCATATCTGATATGCTTAGAATGTCCTAACTAATCAAGACAACCGATATACGCGACAAAAGGAGACATAGTTTGTACAGGCCTGTCGATTCCAAGGTAAATTTCCCATTAATGGAAGAACACATACTCGAGTTCTGGAAGAAGCATGAAGTGTTCAAAGAATCTATCCGCAGAAGGGATGGCAACGATGAGTTCGTATTCTACGACGGACCTCCATTCGCCACCGGCCTTCCGCACTATGGGAATTTTGTGCCCGGAATTATTAAGGACATCATCCCGCGCTTTAAGACCATGCAGGGGAAGCTGGTAGAAAGGCGGTTCGGCTGGGACTGTCACGGGCTTCCTGTTGAGTACGAAATGGAGAAAGAACTCGGTATATCAGGTAAGAAAGACATCGAGAGTTACGGCATCTCCAAATTCAACGAGGCCTGCCGCTCAATTGTTCTTCGGTATACAAAAGAGTGGGAGAGCATCATTACCCGGCTTGGTCGATGGGTGGATTTTGAGAATGACTATAAGACCATGGATCCGGATTATATGGAATCAATCTGGTGGGTGGTGAAACAGCTCTGGGAAAAAGGGCTTGTTTACGAAGGACATTATATTCTCCCGTACTGCCCACGATGCTCAACGGTTCTATCTAATCACGAACTCAATCTTGGCGGTTATGAAGATGTTCACGATCCGGCGATAACGGTGAAGTTCAAGATTCGGGACATGGAATCTACCTATTTTCTTGCGTGGACCACTACCCCGTGGACGTTGCCGTCAAATCTCGCCCTGGCTCTCGGCGAAGATATCGATTATGTAAAGGTGAAGGACGGCAGTGAGTACTACATCCTCGCCGAAGAGCGGCTGGAACATTACTATGACGACCCTTCGGGTTATGAGATCGTGGAGGAGCGAAAAGGCGCTGATCTCAAGGATATATTCTATGAACCGCTTTTTCCGTATTTCAGCGAGTTGTCGGAGCAAAAGGCTTTCCGAACTTTTATAGCCGATTATGTTACAACCGAGGACGGTACGGGCATTGTCCACATTGCACCGGGATTCGGTGAAGAAGACTATAATCTTTTAAAAGGCACTGGCATTTCGACCGTGGTTCCGATAGACGAAGAGGGTAATTTTACCGATGAAGTACCCGATTTCAGCGGCCAGTTTGTGAAGGATGCCGACAAAGGAATTATACGCAGACTAAAAGAAGAAAACAAACTCATCCGACGGGAGAACTATCTGCACAGCTATCCTCATTGCTGGCGCTGCTCGTCGCCGCTCATCTACCGGGCGATCTCGTCGTGGTTTGTAAACACCCAGAAAATTAAATCGAATATGCTCGAAGCAAATGAGAAAATATCCTGGATTCCTGAGCATTTGCAGGAAGGTCGGTTCGGCAAATGGCTGGAAAACGCCCGCGATTGGGCCATCTCGAGAAACCGCTATTGGGGAAACCCCATTCCGGTATGGAAATGCGAGGATTGCTCCGAGACGATCTGTGTCGGTTCGCGAAAAGAGCTCGAAGAAAAATCGGGTGTCTATGCGGAAGACCTGCATAAACATTTTGTTGATAGCATAGCAATCCTGTGTACCTGCGGCGGTTCGATGAAACGGATCCCGGAGGTTCTCGACTGCTGGTTTGAATCCGGCGCCATGCCGTATGGCCAGAATCACTATCCCTTTGAGAACAAAGAGCATTTCGAGGAACACTTTCCGGCTGATTTTATAGCGGAAGGGACTGATCAGACCCGAGGCTGGTTTTACACTCTTACTATACTTGCTGCAGCCCTGTTTGACGGCCCCGCGTTCGAGCAAGTAATCGTGAATGGAATCGTCCTTACTCCCGATGGTAAGAAGATGTCCAAATCCGCAAAGAATTACTCCGACCCGGTCGAGGTTATTGATGAATACGGCGCGGATGCTCTCCGGATGTTCCTTATGAATTCCGGGGTGGTGAGAGCCGAAGACCTGCGTTATTCAAACGACGGCGTAAAAGAGGTCCTGAAAAATATCCTGATCCCCCTGTGGAACGCATATAGCTTCTATGTAACCTACGCCAATATCGATTCGGTAACTCCGGATGGAGCGCCTCCTAATCCTGAGAATCCGCTCGATAGATGGATACTCTCGGAGGCCGAGGGGCTGGTACAGGAAGTAACTGAGAGTCTTGAAGGTTACGAGGTGCAGAAGGCGATTCAGCCGATCACGAATTTCATCGATCTTCTCAATAACTG
>JABGPX010000138.1 GCA_018644745.1 Spirochaetales bacterium | reverse complement strand
ACAGAGACACAAATTAAACTGTCAGCTTATTTAGAGGGCTGCAAAATTAGGGAGTATAAATATCTAAGGAGACTATCTCATGAATAAGCCGAAAAACTGGCTTCTAGCCGTCTTATTTCTCTTTCTCTCGATCGCCGTCTTTGGCGAAACCGAACTTATCGCCGCGCGCGTTTCCTCCGCTCCTACAGTGGATGGAGCTGCAGGCGACTCAGTTTGGAGATCTGCCAAACCATTAAGCGTGCCTCTTGATTTTACTCCGTATGAGCCCAACAATGGCTACCCGGGAGTTACACGGACAGATGCTGTAATGAAGGCCGCGTACTACAACGACAAGATTTATTTCCTCATCACTTGGGCAGATCCCACGATGAGCTTTGAAAGATTTCCTTGGGTAAAGCAAGCAGATGGTTCCTGGAAACAGAGCCTGAACAAAGATTCCACCGGGCACGAGAACACCTATTATGAAGATAAGTTTGCATTGCTGTGGAATATCAACAGCCGTACATTTGACAACGCCGGTTGCGCGGTTCTGTGTCATATGAATGCTGATGACGTAAGCGCGGGTAGAAAGTATACGACGACTGAAGGACAGACCGTCGATATGTGGCATTGGAAAGGCGTTCGAACCGGACCTCTCGGTCAAATTGACGATCAATATATTGATGATAATACGGATCCCGCGGAAAACAAGGGTTGGGGACGAAAAGGCGAT
This sequence comes from Spirochaetales bacterium, assembly GCA_018644745.1. The sequence goes on along the minus strand of JABGPX010000138.1, from coordinate 1,747 downwards.
ACAAAAACCGGCGGCGGATACTATAACAACGCGGCTGATGGAGTTATTCGCTTTCAGAACACCAGAACTGGAAAAGTACAGAATGATGAGTTCTGGATTCGTGACAATCAAAAAGAACCTTTCGTCGATACATACAAAACCGGCGACAAAATTGCTGGAATCGTAATTGCCCCTTTTGAAGGACCCCGGGCTGACATCGCCGCGAAGGCAAATTGGGCAAATGGCGTCTGGACATTAGAGATCTCAAGAAATCTCGTCACCGTCGGTGAGAACTCCGAGACCCAGGATGTGCAATTCTCAGATCTTACAAAATCCTATCCTTTCGGCGTTGCCGCCTTTGACAATTCTCAGATCAATCATCTTTTTCATTGGAATAAACTGACTATGAGTTTTGAGCTGTAAACTAGAGTTAATTCATAACTCGAAAAAAACCGCCGGGCACATAGCCGGCGGTTTTTTTATGCACCCTTGTAGCCCACGCTCCCGAAAATCATTATTATTTTGGTAATACTTTTATGTCGAAATGGGGAGCTATGAGCGATTATCCATATAAGCCGATTGAGATTGATTGGAAGCGGCCGCCGATTGACCGCCAGGTATTGAAGAAATGTACCAAACGCAGCGATGTGAAAGGACTTTTTCATGCCTTGGGTGTGCTTGCCATTATTGGGGCATCCGGGGCGTTCGCGTATTACATGTTTTTGACCCAGCAGTGGGTCTGGCTGGCAGCTGCACTTTATCTTCACGGGGGCTTATTTGCCTTCACCCCTCAAACACATGAGCTATCTCATGGCACCGTGTTCCGATCAAAATGGCTGAATCAGCTGTTCAAGAGGATTTATGGACTTGTCAATTGGCCAGGCAACTCGGCGCTATATAAAATGAGTCATACGAATCATCATTTATATACCGTTCACAGTCAGAGCGATGGGGAGGTCAAGCTTCCTATGCCCGAGATGCCCCAGCAGGTGCTGCATCAGGTTTTTCAGATTATCGATATACGCGGGCTGGTTACTACTCTCTTTGATGTAATCTATTTCTTTTTCGTGCCCTTTCTACGGAATCCCCGTCGTACTGTCTGGCAGCGTTATGTATACTCTCAGGCCAAACGGAGGGATCAGCGGGATCTGTTCTGGACCCAGCTCACTCAAGCTTTGTTCCACGTTGCTTTCGGGGCCGTTGCGATAGCTACAGGGAACTGGTTTCTCATCGTGGTAGTGAGCCTGCCGGCATACTACGGCGGCAGGTGGTATCATATGTGGGTTCACGATACGATGCACTCCGGCCGCGAGCCTGAAGCCGATGATTTTCGCAGATCCTGTCGAACCGTTCGGTTGGATCCGTTTACTTCGTTTATGTACTGGCATATGGAATGGCATGCCGAGCATCACGCTTTCGCGGCGATTCCCTGCTACAACCTAAGGAAGTTTCATAAACTCACGAAAGAGCATTGGGATCCGCCGCAGACACTTATCGAGGCATGGCGGGAAATGAATCAATCCAGTAAGAAGGTGTTAGTTTTAACGCCTAGCGAGGCGGCCGGAACGTAGGCGCCGGTTAGGGCGCGAGAAGACCAGCTCTTGTCAGCTCTGACTGGCCTTCAAGAAGGAAGGCATCGGCGCTGTTCAAGTATTTTTGCTGATTGCTCACAAATGCGTTTATGTAATGCCATAGTGCGAGCTCAACTTCCTTTACGGCGATTGCTACGGATATAGCATAAAGTTGAGCTTCCTTTGGAGCGTTGGTT
>JABGPX010000140.1 GCA_018644745.1 Spirochaetales bacterium | reverse complement strand
CGAGTCATCAGGTGTTATGAATGCGATACAGATGTTTCGCGGTGCCGCCGATTTTTTGCAGATGGATATGGCTGGTGTAATTCATGCTTCTTGCGCTGACCCCGGTGAAATCCTCGCGAATACGGCTGTCCTCGAAGAAGCGGAGAAATTGGGAGCCCGTCTGGTCGCAAAAACGGGAGCATGATATACTCCGCAAAAGTTGAATAAGAAGGAGCGAGCCATGGAAGGATCTATCGCGTTGTTTATACCGATATTGGCATTATCGATTCCGATTGTGGCCATTATCGCGAACGCGGCGACGAAAAAATATAAAGATAATCCGGAGCAGTCCGGTAAAATTGAAGCATTAGAAAAACGGATTGCTCTATTAGAGCAGACTCTTTCTGAGACTAGCGGCGATATAGAACGGCTCGAAGACAGGCAGAATTTTATTTCTCGTCTTCTTGAAGACAAATCTTGAATTGATATTACACACAACTTAGGAGCATTACTCATGGGTACAAAAAAATTGATCAAAGTCGGTGTTATCGGCTATGGCGGAGCGTTCAATATGGGGAAGCATCACCTGGTAGAAGCAGCGCAGGCAGGTATGGTTCCCGCGGCCGTCTCAGATCTCGATCCGAAACGTCTTGAAACAGCAGAGGAAGATTTTCCTGGAATCGGCACCTACACGAGTGTTGCCGAAATGCTCAAAAAGAGCGATGCGGATCTCATTACCGTCATTACCCCCCACAATACTCACGCAAAGCTGGCAGTACAGTGCCTGAATGCCGGGCGTCACGTGGTCGTTGAAAAGCCTTTCGCGATAACTACCGCCGAATGCGATCGGATGATCTCCGCCGCGGAGAAGAAAAAGCTTGTTCTCTCGACCTACCACAACCGGCATTGGGACGGCTGCATCCTTCAGGCTCTCAAGGTGATCGGGAAAGGAAAGATCGGCGATGTCGTGCGGATTGAAGCCCACATGGGCAGGTGGGGCAAACCCCGTGAGTGGTGGCGATCGAGCCGTACTATTTCCGGTGGTATTCTGTACGACTGGGGAGTGCATATTCTGGAATACAGCCTTCAGATTATGGACTCCGAGATTACCGAGGTCAGCGGATTCTCCAAGAGCGGGTTTTGGGCCGATCGGACCAAGTGGAAAGCCGATACGAATGAAGACGAAGCTGCCGCCATTATTCGTTTCAAGAGCGGCGGGTATGTAAATCTCTGTATGAGCTCAGTAGACAGCAATCCGAAAACAGGACAGCTTGAGATTACCGGCACAAAAGGTAGCTATATTCTTGACGGCAGGACCTGGGAGACTATAATCCCGAAAAAGGGTTCAACTGTTCGCGAACAGGGCACGAATCCTGAAAGCGAAGGCTGGCGGTTCTATCAGAATGTTGCCGATCATCTCATAAAAGGCGAAAAACTGGTTATAACTCCTCAATGGGCACGAAGACCCGTTCATATCCTTGATTTGGCGGTAAAGAGCGCGGCGTCAGGAAAGGCACTCGCGGCCAAGTACCGATAGTCAACAGCCAGGGGTGGAGATGACCGAAAAGCTTTTCTACAAAGACCCATACAAGAGCGAATTTGATGCTGTCGTGCGGGACATAAAACCTCATGATAAAAAAGATGTTGTAGAAGTCTATCTCGATCGGACCTGCTTTTATCCGGAGGGCGGCGGCCAACCGGCGGATATCGGCATGATAGAAACTACCGAGGTTATTGATGCCCGCAAAAGCGGCGATGATGTGGTGCATGTGTGCCGCGAAGAGCCGCGTCTGATCAGCGGAGCGGCAGTTCATTGTACGGTGGATTGGACTCATCGTTTTGAGTTTATGCAGCAGCACACTGGCCAGCATTTGATATCCGCGGCACTTTACCAGGCGGCGGCTTTGAATACGGTATCAGTTCATCTCGGTGAAGAATACAGTACCGTGGAACTGGAGGTCCAAAAGATTGATGAAGAACTGCTTCTTTCTATAGAAAGAGAAGTTAATCAGATAATTTGCAGGAATATACCGGTTCAGGTGTCGCATTTGGGCGAAGGCGATCCGGGCCTTGCCGATCTCAGACGTCCCCCCAAAGTAGATGGGGAGATAAGAGTGGTAGCAGTTGAAGGGATCGACAAGGCAGCCTGCGGCGGAGTTCATGTAGAAAGAACCGGTGAGGTCGGTCTCGTAAAACTTATAGGGACCGAAAGCATCCGGGGAAACATTCGCACTATTTGGAAAATCGGCGACAGAGCCCATGCCGACTACCGGGAGAAGATCCTTGTCTGCGCGGAGCTGTCGAAACTCTTCTCAGCGCCCACCGCGGGAATTGTCGATGAAGCCCGCGAGCTGGCGGCCCGTCTGGTCAGCGCACAAAAGGGCGCTCAGGATCTTGGCAAGAAATATGCGGCGGCTCTTGCCGAAAGAAATGCGGAGGGAATCTCCGGATTGCCGTCTTCCGCGGTAACCTACCGTTTCAG
>JABGPX010000141.1 GCA_018644745.1 Spirochaetales bacterium | reverse complement strand
CGGACAGGACTTCGGGTCTCCCGATGAAATAATAAGTGGAAATGGTATCGCTGCTTTCGGACCGTCCTGTGTCGCCGCCGATAGGGCGCCCGCTGCACTCATGTTCAGCGAACGAGCCGATACTGCCGTCGTCGTTGTAGATATGTAAAGCCGAACCGCTGTGTTCTGGCCGATCCACGGGAGCTTTTGTATATGGAGCCGATGGATCGCTGTAAAAGCAACGTACGAGAAGATAACTAATACCACCGAGACGGCTCAGGTAACCTGAACGCCCCGTGGTGTGCACCGCTTTGTACCCGGCTTTGTACCGGCATTTGGCATCTATCTTCAATTCGATATGGTTGGGAAGTATTTTTTGATAACCCTTCCGAAACGGCTCGTAGTACTCTATAGGCTCGATCTTTTGCGTGGTTGGGATGTAGATCGTGCCTTCCGGTAAGATCTGCAGCAGATCCCACGCTTCGCAGACCACCCCGTCTTTTTTCTGTTCCTTCAGACAGATATCATGATGATAGCCGAAAAATATCGCATCCATCTCGTTCAGAGGATTTGCGGCCGGCCTTATAGTACGCTCAATGCTTAGGCTTTTTCTGGTGCCGGCACCGCCGAACACATCAAGGTCGGCAGTCTGGGAAAGAACCGAGTTGCCGTATTGGTCACGATGCAGCACATAGTGCCCTGGATCCAACGCTTCGGGAACCTTGTAGCTGCCCCAGAAATCGGTATGGTCGGGAACATTGAATTGGAGTTCAGGTGCCAGCCAGATCCGGTCTCCACCAAGATTCCATTCCCGGTTTGATAAAAACCGGTCGAACTCCCTCTTATCACTCAGAACCGGATTGATCCAGCAGTAGCTCTCACCGTCGGAGCTAAAAGGGCCGAAGATCCGGCCGCCGTACCTGGTAACGATTATCCTATGAGCGCCGCCAAGTTCGATTACGTGATACTGGAATTGGTGTTCATCAAGCCGGCGGCATACATCCGGGAGACTTGCCACTATATCCTCACATCGCCAGCAAAAGGTCGATATTTGCCGCATTCTCCGCAAAGGTCTGCAGAAACTTCGCTCCGGTTGCGCCATCGACTACCTGGTGATTGATGGTAAGGGACAAAGCGACGCAATCGAGGTATTCGATCCCTTCCTCAATGCGGAAGGGGCGTGGAAATATGCCGCCTACCCCCAGAATCGCTACTTCCGGGTAATTCAGAATCGGGGTGAAGTGCTCAATACCCATCGGGCCGAGGTTGCTCAAGGTGAACGTGCCGCCCGCAAGTTCGTCCGGTTTTATTTTCCCGCTTTTGCACTGTTCGATGACCGCGGCACTCGCCCGCGCCATTTCTTCGAGGCGGAGCGACTGAGCGTTCTTGATAACCGGTACCATTAGTCCGCCCGGAACATCTACCGCCATACCTAAATTTATAGACCCGGAAAGAACGTATCGCTGCTGGTCAAAATGAGCGTTTAGTTCCGGATACTGGCTCAAAGTCCGCGCCGTGACGAACAGGAACAGATCGTTCAGTGTAATCCTGTTAGTGAAAGTGTCGCTGTTTTTTATAAGGCGGTGGTACTTTAGCGCCGTTGTTACATCGGCAAACGAGTGCAGAGTAAATTGCGCACTCGACTGTACCGAAGTAAACATTTTATCGGCAATGATCCTGCGTACGTTCGTAAAAGGCACCGTTTGTAGTCCATCGTGTTTCTCACCGAAGTCTAACGCGGTGATCTTCTTTCCAATGTATGCTGACACGTCCCGTTCCCGGATCGGATCGGCGCTGATTTCGCCAATGTCGATGCCATGGGTCGCTGCAAGGCGCTTCGCGCGCGGAGAAATCCGCCTCTTCCCAGAGTCTTTGAGCGCCGTCGGCTGCTGCTGTTGCGATCGCCCTAACGGTGCTTGCGGGTCGGGAGCGGCGGCATTCGTATTTGTTTCCAGGCGCGAAGCCGCACCGGGCAGGAGATGCTCGAAATCCTCTCCAGGCTTTCCGATTACGGCTATCGTTTCCAGCACCGGAGCTGTATCGCCGGTCTCGTAGCAGATAGCCAGTACCGTGCCGGATACCGCGGCTTCTATAGGGAAGGAGGCTTTTTCGCTCTCCACCTCGCAGAGTTCGTCGCCGAAGTTCACTTCATCTCCGGGCTTTACGAACCACTCATTGATAACCGCCGACTCCATGCCCTGGCCCTCGCGGGGTATGACAATTCTCTCAGCCACGCCGCACCCCCTTCTTACGCTATTTCTTTAGCGGCAGCGATAATGGAATTTTCATCCGGTATCACATCATTTTCGCAAGCCGGCGCAAAGGGCACCGGTGTGTTCTGTATAGCTACCCGTTTTACCGGCGCGTCGAGATAAAACAAAGCCTTTTCGGCGATGAGCGCCGAGATCTCTGCGCTGACACCGCACATAGACACATCCTCGGTGGCGATGATTGCCCGCCCCGTTTTTTTCACCGATTCGATGATAGT
>JABGPX010000142.1 GCA_018644745.1 Spirochaetales bacterium | reverse complement strand
TGTCGCCATTTTGTCGTAGGTGGTGCCCCCGCGGACAGAGCCAAGCATGATGCTTGTTCTCGGACGCTTCGGCGTGGGAATTTCGAGTATTCTGTTGATAACATCATTTATCACAACGATTGAACTTACCGCCCCGAACTGAGTCCAGTCATATTCTTCCGGTACGGTGTAGGATATCTCACAGCGCATCATACCGATTGAGGAGTAGCTGATCCGGCCAAGTTTTACCCCTTCGATACAGAGACCCGCGGATATCGGAATGTCTGTATTAGAAAGAAAAAATCTTAATCCCTCTATGTTGCCCCTTCCAAGGCTTCGAGCTGAGCCGGCAAGTACGAGATTTGAATCAAGTTCTATATCGAGATGCTCGAGGATTACCGGCAATGAGCACATCACCGCCAGCCCAAGGCCGTTATCTCCCACACCGGGCCCGTAGATCCGGTTGGTTTGAATAGCGATAGTATGATCGACGGCGCTTTCGATGTTTGTGTCCAGATGGGCGGCGATGAGGATATTCTTTCTACCGGTTTTGCCGGGAAGAATACCAAGAGCATTACCGACTTCATCGGTAGAGGTGTTCTGCAGCCCGTAGTCGGTCATTCTGGCTGTAATAAACTCGACTCTTTTTTGTTCACTGAAAGTCGGCGCGGGTATTTCGCTGATCATCACCAGATTCGCCAAGACAATCTCGCTCAGATCCCGCAATTTCCGTTCATGCTGTGGTAATTCCAGGAGCAATTCCTCAAATCCCTTATCCATTTCATCTCCTGATTCTCCGATCAATTCATTTCTATTGTAGTTGATACATCACGAACCATCAATCAGATTGACTAAGGTAATGGCTTTCCGCTACCATGGGTCAACTTTTCACCAGGAGCAGGAAATGGCTGATCTCAAATCCAGTTACTTAGGTCTTGAATTAAAAAACCCCGTTATCGCCGGGGCTTCGGCGCTAACGTCGAACATACAATCACTCAGAAGAATCGAGGAAGCAGGCGCCTCTGCTCTGGTAATTTCTTCACTTTTTGAAGAGCAGGTACAGCTATCTAGTTTTCAGCTGGACGAAGACCTTGGAATGAATGACGATTCATTCGCAGAAATGTCCAGCATGTTCCCCAATATCGAACATGCCGGTCCGGAAGACCATATACTCTGGGTGAAAAAAGCCAAGGAGACAGTCGATATTCCGGTAATCGCAAGCCTAAATGCGGTGAACAAGGCGACCTGGATAGAATACGCAAAGAAACTCGAAGATACCGGAGTAGATGCTCTCGAACTCAACTTCTACTCGCTGCCTCTGGATTTCGAACAGGATTCTGCCACCGTTGAGAATAATCAAGTTGAGATTCTCACCAATATCAAGAAAGCGGTTAAGCTGCCGATTTCGGTTAAGCTCAGTGCATTTTTCACCAGCCCTCTGAACTTTATCAAGCGTCTCGACGGAATTGGCGTTGATGGGTTTGTGCTGTTTAACCGGCTGTTCCAGCCTAAAATCAATATAAATACCGAAGCAAACGATCTCTCATTCAATCTCAGCACGCCAAACGACCACCGGCTTCCTCTTCGGTTTGCAGGCATGTTGTACGGGAATATCAACGGAGACGTGTGCGCGAGCAACGGAATCCATACATCAGTGGAAGCCGTGGAAGTTCTTCTTGCGGGAGCATCAGTTTTTCAGACCGTTAGCACCCTATTTAAGAATAAAATTGAGTATATCGAGGTTATTCTGGAGGAAATTGAGGAATGGATGGATACGAAAGGTTATAATTCTCTGTCCGATTTCCGCGGAAAACTCAGCAAAGACAAGAATCCCGATCCATGGGCATATACCCGGGCCAAGTACGTAAAAGTACTTCGTCAGTCCGGTCAATATATGATCAAATAAGGTTTTTATCTTCCTTCAGACCTGGGAAATGCCTTCAGATAGGCTTCCCAGGTTGTGCTTACAAGCGAATCTAAATCGCTGTACTTAGCTTCCCAGCCCATCAGATCTTTTGCCATTTGAGCCGACGATTCAAGACCTGCAGGATCGCCGGGCCTGCGGCCTGCGATTACCGCTGGAATCGGCTGCCCGGTTATTCGCCGCGCCGCTTCAACCATTTCCTTTACGCTCAAACCCGATTCGCTGCCTAAATTCACCGTCAGGCTCGCGTCTTTTTCGACGAGATAAGTCAGAGCCGCGAGATGCCCAGATGCCAGATCACTCACGTGAATGTAATCGCGCACGCAGGTGCCGTCCGGAGTGTCGTAATCGTCGCCGAAAATATCTATGCGATCCCGTTTACCTGCTGCAACCTCGAGAATAATCGGAAGCAAATTCGCCGGGTTTCGTTCGAGCCCGCCGATTCTGCCTTCCTTATCATAACCCGCCGCGTTGAAATAACGCAGAGCGGCAAAGCGAATCCCCTTGAGCTTGTCGTACCAACTCAAGAATCGCTCAATTTCCAGCTTCGTAAATCCATAGAAG
>JABGPX010000304.1 GCA_018644745.1 Spirochaetales bacterium | reverse complement strand
CCGGATGACTCCCGGTCAAAAGTGCTGGGAAGGCGTCTAGTGATAGTAAATTTTGCGGCAATGATGGTCGGCTACGGGGCCGGGAAATTCATTGATATGTTTCCGGGTACCCACCTAACCTTTGTCGTACCGTACATCGCTGCCTGCATATGCGGTGTGGCCGGATACCTGATTCTCGGAAAAATACCATTTCCGTCGATCCTTCATGTGGAGGGAGAGATAACCCTTAGCCGTGCGCTCGCCGCACCGTTTCGCAATCAGGCCTTCCGGCGGTTGTTCGCTTTTCTCCTTGTACTCACATTCGGCGGTCTTGTGGCTGAGCCGTTCTACAACGTCTTCATGATCCGCGATCTAGGCGTGCGTTATTCTACGATTGCTGTTTTGAACGCGATAAACCTCGGGTCGGGGATTCTCGGGTATTGGATGTGGGGAGTTATCGCGGCGCGGTTTGGAAATAAGCCGATTCTCCAACTGCTGATGGTGCCCCGGCTGCTTCTCCCGTTTCTCTGGATATTGCTTACACCTGCCAACCAGGGCGTTGTTCTCGTTCTGATCATGATTTTCACTGGAATCACCTACTCCGGTATTACCGTGGCCATAAACACCCTTCTCTTCGGAGGGCTCGCCGAAGTAAAGGACCGATCACCCTATTTTGCTATCTGGTCGCTTGGTTCCGCCCTGGTAGTCTCTCTTGCCACAGCGTCCGGCGGCGTGTTGACACGGATTACCTCATCTCTGGATGTTACTGTCCTTGGTCTTCAATTTGATAATATCCGGTTGATGTTTACCATATCCGGCTTCCTTCTCATCCTCCCAATTTTCGTTCTGCGGCGCGTGCATGACACAGAAGCCAAGCCGGTTACTCACTTGCTGGGGCAGGTTTTTCGAGGTAATCCATTGTCATTTGTGTATAACTCATTTGTATATTCACGAACCCGCCAAAACCGCAGCCGCGCAAGGGCGGCAAGAAACATGGGCAAATCAAAAAGCCCCATGGCGGTGGACAGCCTGGCCCGGGCGATGGACGATGCGGATCCGGGGGTAAGGGAAGAAGCCGTAAAAGGCCTCGGTAATACCAAGGCCCCTGAAGCAGTGCGGCATTTAGCGGACGCTCTCGAGAATGAGGAATCCGATGTGCAGGCCGAGGCCGCCGCGGCGCTTGGCAAGTTGAAGAATCCCGAGGGTATCGCGCCGCTGCTGAAAGCTCTCGATTCTGAAGATGTTCGAGTCGGGATTTCTGCCGCGCGTGCGCTTGGTGTAATCGGCGGTGTGGATGTCGGCGATCATCTCTATGCACGGGCGCAACGGGAGCCCGGCAAGATGTTTCTCCCCGCCCTTGTTGAGAGCCTGAGCGTAATTGGTGATGTAAGAGCCGTCGAGATAGCTCTGTCATCTCTTCATCTCTATCGCAATCCGGTAATAAGGCTCCAGCTTATTAATGCCTCCTGCCGCGCACTTGGCGCCCGGGATATCTTCTATAAGCTATTATCAAAGAACTCCTACGCCCTCGCTGAAAAACTAGACCAGATGCTCCAGACCATCGGCCGCCGGCTGAGGAGGTTGCATGGGGAGAGAAAAGATGAGGCCTTAGCACAATATGAGGCTCTCTCTGAGGCGCTTCTCAGCGGCAAATACGGGGACATGGCTGAGATTGTTCCGGTTCTCGGCGGACTCATTGCCGCGGAGAACACCACAAGCCAGGCGGCCCTTCAGGCTCTCAATCTTTTTCAGACTGGAACTCAAGGCAGCGCCGATAGACCGGAGATCTTTTTTCTCGTAACCCTTGGGATTGTCGCCGACGCGTCACTGTGATAAAGATCGATCATGAGCGAAGAATTATACAACGACGAAATTGAGAAACACCGACGCTGGAATTTCTTCGCGAATGCCGCTGATCTTTCCGCGGTAAATCTTGCCAGTACTTTTATCTACTCAACCACCATATTGACCTTATACGCGAGCTACCTCACCTCATCCGCCGTACTTATCGGGCTTATACCGGCGCTTCAGCAAGTGGGTTATCTGCTGCCTCAGTTGTTGAGTGCTAACATGACCGAACGTCTGGAGAATAATAAACAATTTGTTGTGAAGGTCAGCGTAGTTGAGAGGATTCCCTATCTTTTTGTGACTCTTGGGATCTTTCTCATACCAAACGCACCGCCTTGGCTCGGTTATGCGGTGCTAGCAATGAGTATAGGGATTGCGACAGGAGCCGCGGGTATAGCTACTCCGGCGTGGAAAGCGATGCTGGGAAAACTCATCCATCCCGACCGACGGGGCGCGCTGTTTGCCGCCGGGCTTTCGATAGGCGGCCTACTCGGCATCGGCGGTACGTTTTTCGCGCGGCGGATATTGAATACTTATAACTATCCAATCTCCTTCGCCTTGTGCTTCCTGCTTTCATTTATCTTTCAATCTATATCCTGGCTTTTTCTAACCATGAACCGGGAGCCTTCCAGAAAACCCGA
>JABGPX010000143.1 GCA_018644745.1 Spirochaetales bacterium | reverse complement strand
AAAACAATGAACAGTCTATCCCGGACTTTCTGGCCGAACTGCCTATTTTCGAAAACCTGTCTGGCGGTCAGCGAAAACAGGTAAGCCGTATTCTCCACGAACGGAAATACACGAAAGGAGAAACGGTTTTCAACGAAGCCGAGCCCGGAGCCGGGCTCTATATCATTGAATCCGGCCGGGTAGCGATTACAAAACACATCGAGGGAGGAGAGCCGGCGGTGCTTGCGACAATCGAAGAAGGAAACTTCTTTGGTGAACTCGCCCTTATCGATGAAATTCCCCGCTCAGCGACAGCAATCGCCTTCGAGGATACTGTTCTTCTTGCCTTTCCGAAGCCGGATCTCGACCGCCTTGTAAGCCGGCATCCTCAGCTCGCGGTAAAAATTCTCTATAACCTATCTCGGCTGGTTGCTCAGCGAATGATTCATGCAAACGAGAATCTTCGAAAACTGCAGGAAAGTCTCGCGGCGGACTCTAGCGATGCGAAATAATCACAAGTTCGGTCATTTACCCGTAAAAATGGGTTACTATTTTTTCGCCGCGCTGGTACTTCTTGGAATTGTGTTTAGTCTCTACCAGCTTGCCGGCGCATTGATTGCCTCACTTATTATCTCATTTCTCCTCGCACCGTTGGTCACATTCGCAGAAAATCGTGGAATAAACAGAATTGTCGTAGTTCTTCTTGTATATATTCTCGTGGCGGGAATTTTGCTCCTGTTGGTGATGTTTATCGGACCGATTCTTTCAACCGAAATAAGCCGGCTGAGCAGAGAATTGCCGGAATACGAAAAACAGCTCGAAACCGTGTTGGTGAATCTGCAAAATAATCTAGCCGAAAAACTTCCCGCTCTGCAGCTGCCCGATCTCTATCCGTACCTGAAAGGCCTGCTCTTCTCCGGAAATGGTTTCGATCTGGGCTCACTGCTTTCCCGTCTCTCGGGGCTGTTCTCAGTACTAATGATTCTGGTGATTGTCCCTTTTGTTACGTTCTTCTTTATTGTCGATGGGCATCTCATTCAGAAGTCAATATTACGGATTGTCCCAAATCGCTATTTTGAAATGTGCGTGCTGCTATTGAATCGTACGGGCAATGCCCTGCAGAGTTTTATCCGCGGACAGCTGATCGACGCATTGTACGTGGGGGTTATGACAACCATCGGGATGGCGGCTATCGGCCTGCCCTATTTCCTTGTAATCGGAATGTTCGCCGGTCTGGGAAATCTCATACCATACCTCGGACCGATTATTGGGTTCATCCCTGCTTTTTTTATCGCGCTTCTTACCCCGGGCTGGTTCACGGCCGGAAATATTCTACTCATTGCCGGAATCTTTCTCGTAGTGCAGTTAACCGAAAGTGCATTTGTGTATCCTATCGCGGTAGGAAAAAGCGTGAATCTCCACCCCCTGATTGTTTTCCTCGGCATTACCATCGGCGGCAGACTTGGCGGAATAGTAGGTATGCTCATCGCGGTACCAATGATAAGTATTGTAAAAGTAATTCTGGAGACTTCATCATCATATTTGAAAAGCTATCGGATTATATAGAAGCATCACGGAATACACGGCATGAGACCAAATATTCTATTCCTTATGAGCGATCAGCACCGCGCTGATGTAACCGGATACGAAGGGAATTCAGTAATTCGCACACCGACTCTCGATCGACTGGCCGAGAGGGGAGTGGTTTTTACAAACGCGTATACGCCGTCCCCGATCTGCGTTCCCGGCCGCCAATGTATGATGGCCGGGCAGCTGCCGAATACCTGCGGCTGCCGCGATTTTTGGGGAGATCTCTCTCCGGATTACATGACATTTGCACGCCGATTCAGTCAATACGCCTACAACACCGTCTGCTCTGGTAAACTCCACCACCATGGGCCGGATCAAATGCAGGGTTGGACCCAGCGTATGGCTGCGGACGCCAATCTGGCTTCCAAATACATCGAAGGAAGAATCGAAGAGGAGTTCGCAAAGTACAGCCCCGCACCGGGCACCGGCAAATGGTCGAATCAGCGGGAGCTCGAAGAGGCCGGTCCAAAGGACGGTCCCTGCCAGAGATTCGACCGCAATGCCACGTCGGCCAGTCTCGAATTCCTGGAGAAATATTTTGCCGATACTGCTTACAACCGGCCGGGCTATCACCAGCCTCTTCTGCACAAGGTAAGCCTGGTCCAGCCTCACTATCCATTCTTTGGCGATAAGATTCTCTTTAACTATTACCTCGATCGTGTTCCCATCTACAACGAGACGCCCTGCGATCACCCGGTATTATCGCTGAGCCAGCAGAGTAAACCTGTGCACGTATCGGAAGAGACAATACGCAGGGCCACGGCCTCTTACTACGCCATGACCGAGAAGATGGATCAGCATTTCGGCGAGGTTATAAAACGGCTGGAAGATCTTGGTGAGAATCTCGACGAGTGGATAATCGTGTATACAAGCGATCACGGAGAGATGCTCGGTCAGCAC
>JABGPX010000393.1 GCA_018644745.1 Spirochaetales bacterium | reverse complement strand
GCGGTGTTTACCAGAATCATGGGTACCGCGAGAGACTTGCCGCTTCGAGTTTCCGGATCACTCTTCGGTTCAAGCAAACCCGGGGTGGCAAGCAGCTTGGGAATAAGCTTGAATAAGTCCGCGGCCTTATCTATCCACTTCTTTTCGCCGGTGGCACGACCATAAGCGGCATAGGCTATTACCGCAAATGCTTCGGTGAAAATGTATCTTCGTTTCCGTAAAGGTTTGCCCTCTCGGGTGAGGGTGTAATATCGTCTTCCGTCACGGGAATCGGTGCCGTACTGCTCCATAAATTCGATTCCAATTCTCGCAGCATCAAGCCACTCAGCTTTCTGCTCTACATCAGCATAGAGAGTTGAAAGCAGCCACACAAAGCGCCCGTGAATCCACATCGGTTTATCCGTATCGGCAACCGAGCCGTCCTGTTCGAGACAGAAAAGATATCCGCCGTATTCGGTATCTAGGGAATGCTTCAGCCAGAATGGCACAACATCTTCAAGTAGCGTTTCCCGATATAGACTATAAAGATCCGTTCGTTCTTCTTGATTGTTCAGCATATTTGCCACCTATATTCCCACTAAACACCGGATCTGAATCTTCGGCAAGAGTCTCGAGGTGTACATCGATAAAAGTATTTTCAATTGGAATACCAGACGGGTTCACCGGTATTTCCACCGGAACGTAGTTTTCCCCGTACCCCCGGGCATAACCGTCTTGAATCCGCTCAATGAGAACCCTTTGGGGTTTTCCGAGAAGCTTCGACCGATAACGGCGTTTCCCCTCATCGGATATGTCACGGATTATTTTTGACCGGGCCGCTTTAATCTTAGACGGCACTTGCCCGGCCATCCTTGCTGCACGGGTACCTTCCCGAACCGAATAAGGAAATGTGTGGATATGGCTGAATTCCACCTTACGGGTTACATCGCAGGTTTCTTCAAACTCGCGGTCGGTTTCCCCGGGAAATCCGACCATTATGTCTGTGGTAATATTGAAAAAAGGCTGGACCGCCCTCACCTTCTCGACAAAGCTCAGATAATCGCCAACGGTATAGTGGCGTCTCATAGCAAGCAACATTCTGTCCGACCCGGACTGTAGGCACAGATGCATGTGGGGACATAACTTTGGGTGTTCGAGAAGAGGAAGAAAACCGTCGCCCCATGTGTCCGGCTCAATTGAGGAAATTCGAACCCGGAAATCACCGTCCAATTCCAGAATTTGTTCGATAAGAGATGCGAAGTTTATTTCTTCAGATTCATAACGTCCTATATTAACACCCGTAACGACGATTTCCTTCGCGCCGTGGTTTATCATCTCGGCAGCCTGGCTGACAACTTCGCCGGCCGGGCGACTCACTGCTTGTCCGCGAACGCTGGGTATAATGCAAAAAGTACAGAAATTGTCACAACCATCCTGAATTTTTATTGAGTTACGGGTGTGGAATCCCCGACGGGCGTCTCGGTACGCGAATCTATCCGTCGGCAGTGACGTTAGGTCGGTCACTTCGCCCCGGAAATGAGCGTCTAGAAGATGAAAAATGCTGCTTTTCCGGTCGTTGTCTATCGCGTAGGTAATTCCTTCATCAGTAGAAAAGCGGCCGATATCATGATCGACGTAACACCCGGTGACAACAACCACAGGTTTCCCTGCCGTCGGTGCTTCGCTTTGAGGCGCGCGGATAGCTTGGTTAATCACATTGCGGGATTTTCGGTCGCTCTTATCGGTTACCGTGCAGGTATTTATTACGTAGGCGTCAGCGGCTTCGCCCCACTCCACCACCTGATAACCGGCGTCTTTGAACGAGGTAACAAGAGAGTCGGTTTCATACTGATTGAGTCTGCATCCCAGAGTGCTGAACGCGATTCGCTGCTTAAGGTCTTCCATTTTACTTAAAACGTCTCGCCGGCTACGGACATAGCGGCGGCGGAACTCACTGCGACATTTATGAATTGACCGATCAGATCCGGATCACTAGAAGGAAATCTGACAATTATTCGACCCTCTGTTTTCCCGGTAAGAAAGCCATCTTTTCTATCCTTGCCGCCGACAAGCACCCGCTGGGTTGTCCCAATCAGAGTCTTATTGTAATTGAGAGACATCGCTTTTAGCTCATCAGAAAGTTTATGAAGACGCCGTTTCTTCTCATCATGGGAAATATCATCGTCCCACCTCGCGCTCCTGGCTCCCGGCCGGGGCGAATACATAGCGATATAAGCCATATTGTACTGAAACTCCCGCATGGCCGCACGGGTTGCCTCGAACTGCTCCTCCGTCTCGCCGGGAAATCCAACAATGATATCGGTAAACAAGGTGGCTTGCGGGATAATCTCCCGGATAGCATCCACGGATCGTCGATACTCATCGAGACCATGGCTGCGGTTCATTCGAATAAGGACTTTGTCATCACCAGACTGGAGAGGCAGGTGGATCTGTTTGCCAAGACATTCATATTCTCCGATTACCTCAATTACTTC
>JABGPX010000144.1 GCA_018644745.1 Spirochaetales bacterium | reverse complement strand
TACCCGAAGGGAGAGAATTACGTCGTCGTCTCTCACATCTCCCGCTGCTATGTAAGAGATTATGACGGCATTAGAACTGAGATCGTCGACCTCCCACGACTCATTGAGGCGCTTAGCGGCATAGGAACAACTCCTTAACGTGGATCCTCTTATCCAATTGCCAACCGCATTTCCATACGCCGCGACAACGGAACAACCACGGCCAGAAGCACGGCGCTTATGCCAACGCCGATAAGCAGATCGATATACACCTCCGCCAGACTCGCGGCGTTCACTGTCATTTCGTACAACGGCCCTAGAAAATAGTAGGTTGGAAAGAGTTTCGCAATCCATTCCGGTACGCCGGGAAAAAGAAACAGAACCGCCGGTGCAAAAAGGATAATGCCCCCACCCTTCCATACTGTGAACATCGTCTGAAGGTCCTTTATCGTTGAGCCGAGGATCAGACCAAGCTGCACGGACATGAGCGCGCCGACCGCGATTACCGCGAGGTTGCCGGCCACGTAAACGGTGAAACCGCCGTTCACCAGGAGGGCGACAACGCCCGTTCCAAAGGAGAGGAGAAAACCGAGCGCACCTTTCGCAAGAAAGAAATCCCCCACCTGCACCGGTGTCGACAGCACGGCGTCCACGGTATGGCTGACCTTTTCCTGAATCAGCATTGCCGCTGGAAGGAAAATGCCGCCGAGCGCAACCGCCAGCAGAACAAGCATAGGCACGAGGCGATCCTGTATCGGAACCGAAGGTCCATCCCCTAATACCGTCGTAATAACCTCGACAGGTGCCGGACTACCGGCTACGCCTCGAATCAGATTGACCGCCGTTACCGCGAGAACCACACGGGTCGAGGCCTTACTATCGCCGCCGACAAAAAGCTGTAATTCAGGAAGTTCGCCGGACCGAACAGCGTTGTCGAAGCCCTTCTGCAATACAAGTCCCGCGTCAAGATTATTTGCTTCGACCTTCTCCTTCAGGAGCTCCACCGAATCAAACAGAGTAACTTCGATATCTTCGAAATCCGCGGCAATTGCCGGTATGTCGGATTTACCGAGATCGACTATTCCGAGGCGGGGAGACGGATCAACCAAACCGCCGAAAATGAGCCGGACGACAAAGGTAATGATGAGGGGGAACACAAACAGCCACAACGCCATCATGGTTCTCGGCCCCATAACTACATCCCTGGACAATACAACCCACGTCCTTTTTACATTCATAGTGTTACCGCCTTTCGTTTGAGCACCAAAGCACCTGTCATCGCAGATGCCAAACACCATCCCGCTAAAATGAGAAGATAACGAGACGCTTCCAGCCATCCGGTTCCCTCTATCGACGAACCGACAATTGCCTGAACAATTCCATACGAAGGTAAAACCTTGACCCAAGTCGCGGGCTCACCGGGGAACAGTACGGCAAAAGCGGGAATAGCCAGCGGAATCAATATCAGAATGCCTATAATCATAGTTGCCATGATATCTTTGCCGGCGGAACCGGCGATCATCGCAATTCCTGTTACGAGTACCGCACCCAGAAACAGCGCCAAGATAACGATACCCGGAGATGCGCCGAAACCTCTGATCAGGAGGGTGATAATTATCGCCTCACTGAAAGCGATTGCGGTCCCTAAGATAATCTTGGCAGCAAGAACGTCGCCGATCCGGGCGGGCGAAGAGAGCAGCGCGGTAAGGGTTCGTTCCTGTATCTCAGAAGCGATCAGCGCACCCAGCGATATTGCCTCCATTATAAGCATCATAAACGCATAGAGCGGCCGCAGTTTGTCGCGAATTGGCACCTGGTTACCGGCTCTATCTACTCCAAGTACAATCACATCTTCGTCAGGTTCACTCACCGGTAGCCGATATCCCGCGACAGCGTATGCGATCTCTCTCACCATACCCGACATGGCGTCAGAGTACTCCGGCGGAAGGTTGGGACGAACAAAGACCGTTACTCGTACGCCCTTGCCTGAAGACAAGTCGGCCACAAAACCGTCGGGAAAATCGAGGCCAATTTCTATGTCTTTGTTTTCCACAGCCTGCTTGAGCGATTCGGTGCCGCTGTACCACGTAAAAGCCATGCCCTCCTCTTCTCCCGCGAGTTCGGAGAAAGCGGTCCGAATATCCGGGCCCCGAACGCCGATGGAAATCGTTTCATCCACATCCCGAGGTATAACCCAGTACAGGGTAACAAAGGTAATGAGACTCAGGGTTGAAAGAAAAATGAAGAAAAAATCCCGCGAGAACAGCTTTACATCTTTGCGGATAATCGAAGTTATCGACCAAAACCGCGATACTTTCATCACGCCAACCTCCTCCCTGTGAGTTTCACAAAGATATCTTCCAAGGTTGCCTCTTCTGTGTGAATCGTCATGAGATCCGGTGTGGATACCGCCGATTTCAACCGGTCACCCGTGTCATCCGAATCCAGAGATACTACCTGCTCAACAATTTCCCCGTTATTTCTCGATCGAACTTT
>JABGPX010000145.1 GCA_018644745.1 Spirochaetales bacterium | reverse complement strand
CAATCCCACCCAATATGTGCCGAGACCCAGACTAAACGCCGCTAATGACATGTTCAGAGTTGCGGCAGCGCCATCTTCCGCAAGGTGGGCAGAACTGCGGTAGTCTTCCACGCAAATCGCAATGCTGACAGGTGCTTTATTAACTCCAGCCTTTTCCGTAATCGGGACAGCAGCGCAGATCTTAGCTCTAACTTTCGGATCATCAATTACTATGAATTTCCATGGCTGCATGTTAAGCCAGGATGGAGCCCAGCGTCCTGCCTCTATAATGGTGGAAATCTGCTCTTCGGATACAGGATCGTCGGTAAAATCTTTGATGCTTCTTCTGTTTTTTTGGAACTCTGTAATCTGGTTTTTTATCATGCTCTTAATCTACCCGTAATAGTAATATATGTACAACTCATTAATATTATCTAGAAGGTGAAAGTGCGTAGATTCCTGCCCGACGGGGGCGCTCACGACGACCGGCAAGGAAATGAGTGCCTCGGAAGTGGTATCCGAAGCCGTGAAAGACATCGAGTTCTACAAGAGTTCGGGAGGGGGCGGTACGCTCTCCGGGGGCGAGCCCCTCTACCAACCGAGCTTCTCGCGGGAAATACTCGCGCTCTGCCGAGACGCCGGCATAGCCACCGCCCTCGATACGTCGCTCTTCGCACCGTGGAAGATCGTAGAATCGGTTATCCCGCTCGTTGAAGCTGTAGAAAAACCCGATCAAAAAGTATTTTCCTATGAACAAGAAAACCATGATAGAATTTGTAAAACGACTGGGAGCAAATCGACATGGGCAAGTTCAAAGATCATTCTTATGACCAAAAAGTATTTATTCCGGTAAGTTTTTCTGACCAGGTCCTGCCCGGAACGTTCGAATACACACTCAATCATGTCGTCGACAATGAATTGGACCTTTCGGTATTCCACGATCGCTTTAAGAATGATGAAAACGGCGCGCCCGCGTACGATCCGGCGATTCTGCTGAAAATAATTCTCTATGCATATTCGCGAGGGATAGTATCTAGCCGCGAGATTGCCAGATTGTGCCGCGAAAATGTTGTCTGTATGGCGCTGTCCGCGGACAGTCATCCCCACTTCACGACGATAGCGAATTTCATCTCAACAATGGATAAGGAAATAGCTCCTCTGATTACTCAGATTCTTTCAGTGTGCTACGCGAACCACGTAATTGGCGGGAATATGTTCGCCATCGACGGCTGCAAGATAACTTCGAACTGTTCAAAGGAGTGGAGCGGAACGAAAGGTGAATTATTCAAGAAAGCGAAAAAGATCGATGAGTCGATCAGGTATCTGCTTACCAAACACCGGGAAGCTGACAAGAATACCTACAATGAAAGCCAAGAGGAAAAGGAGAAAGCCTCGATAGAAAAGCTGAAGGCGAAATCTCAGAAGATCCGCGAGTGGCTTTCAGAGAACGACGAAAAGCTCGGTGTACAGGGCAAGCCGATCAAGAGCAATATCACGGACAATGAGAGCGCGAAGATGTCGAGCTCCCATGGGGTGATTCAGGGATACAACGGCATAGCCGCGGTAGACGAAAAGCATCAGCTAATTGTTTGGGCGGAGGCATTTGGCGATAGTACAGAGTCGCAGCATTTCCCGGATATTTTGGCTGGCATAAAGACCAACTTCAGTGATATCGGCGCATCGGATGACATCTTTGACGAGGCGGTCGTTACGGCCGACAGCGGATTCCATAGCAACAAGAACATGCAATTGATCCTGGAGAATGACATTACGGCTTTTGTTGCGGACAACCAATTCCGAAAACGGGATGTACGGTTTGATTCGGCTCAGGAGCATAAGAAGAAACGTGTCGAGAATTGGAAACCGGTGAAAGGGAAGAAATATTTCTCTGCTGATGAGTTTACCTATGATGAGCGGTGCGGGAGATTGATCTGCCCGGCTGGATTTGCCATGAGGGTAAAGTGTCGGAATCTTCAAAGTTCCGGCTATACTGGTGTCGCATATATTGGTGAGCGGAAGAACTGCCGATCCTGTTCGTTGCGATCGCGATGTATCCGCAAAGCGACTACTGCAGCCCGGCAGGTAATGAAGCTTGATGGAGTATGTGGTGATTGGAAGATTTCATACACCGAGCAGATGAAGCGGATATTCGACAAACCGGAATCTCGCAGTATCTACAGCAAACGGATGGGAACAGTGGAGCCGGTATTCGGAAACATTCGATCGACCCTTGGTCTGGATCGATTTACCCTGAGGAGTAAAAAGAAAGTGAATGTTCAGTGGTTGTTGTTCTGCATGGTTCACAATATCGGGAAGATACAGAAATACTCGAAGGCATGAGGAGACAGAAGGCCGTATACCGTCGGTGAAAGTATGAACGGTCCGAATTAGTCGCAAGATCTATTTATTGCGTTGGACTATGACCCGAGTTAGAATCAGAAGGAAGAAACGTGGCTGAGAATGCGGTTTTTCTACGGCCTCGTTGATCACTTTCTCAT
>JABGPX010000945.1 GCA_018644745.1 Spirochaetales bacterium | reverse complement strand
CTTTTGTTCCGGATACCGTGGTCGAAAACAGTTATTTCGAATCTCTATTCAATCTTCCCCCTGGGGATATAAGCAGGAAAACCGGGCTTGAGTCACGGCACCATGCTGATTCCGGCACCGCTCCGACTGATATAGGCATCATCGCAGCGCGCGGCGCTCTCGAGGCCGCCGCCATTACGCCGGCGGAAATCGATATGATTATTTCCGCGGGTACTTCACGGGACCAATCAATTCCGCCGGACTCTATGCTGTACGCCAACAAACTTTCAATTCCAAGCGTCCAGTGCGTGCATATTGAAGCGGTTTGCCTTTCCTTTCTTAACGCCATGGAGATCGCGAATCTCTACATACAAGACGGCCGAAAACAAAAGATCCTCATTATCTCCTCGGAGATAACATCCCGGGTAATAGACAATGAAGATCCCTCCTCGAGTTTTCTTTTGGGAGACGGGGCAGCCGCGGCAATCGTTACCCCGTCGGAAGATAATTCTAGAATTGTGGCATCTCACTTCCGCACCGAGGCCCTCGGGGAAAATATCGGAGTCGCAAGCGTGGAGGGAGGCGGGATACGTAATCTTCCGACGGATTCTCACTATCATGACAAGATGACGACCTTTCACGTGAAAGGACCCCTGGAACTAAAACTGGCCATTAAGTTTATTCCAGCGTTTCTCGGCGAATTACTTGCAAAAGCAGACTGCACCTTAGACGACATCGACCACGTAATCCCGCATCAGGTAGTGCCCAAAATGATTACGAGTATTTTATCCCACCTCGGAATCGCATCCGACAAGCTCTTGATAAACACCAAACACGGAAACATGGCCGCGGCATCGATTCCGGTTCTTTTTGCCGATGCGGTAGCGAACGGCATCATAAAGCGGGGTGAGAGAGTCATGTTGTTCGGGGGAGCCGCCGGATTCAGCCTGGGCGGCATTATTCTGGATTTTTAATTTGCGCCTTGAGCTCATTCCTGTATAATTGACTATTATAATATCAAAAAGCGAGCGGGAGATCTGATAATGGCATTATCTGTGCTCATGACGATTCTCGGCGGTGTCGCCGTAGCCGCAGGATTCGTTGGATGTGTTGTTCCCGCAATCCCGGGACCAATTCTGGCATTTCTTTCACTCATTCTCATATCCCTCGCCGACGGCTGGACGCTATTCAGCTGGTGGGTGCTAACGATTGCCGGTGTATTAGCACTCTTTTCGACCATCATCGACAACATCCTTCCGGCGCTTGCTAGTAAGACGGCCGGAGCGGGAAAGCCGGGAATTTGGGGAAGCGTTCTCGGGATGTTCGCCGGCAGTTTTTTCATACCGCCTTTAGGAGCCGTGTTGGGAGCGTTCGCCGGAGCGCTTCTTGGGGAACTGCTGTTTAACCGGCAAAATAGCACTCCTTTTAAAGCAGCTCTTGGAGTCTTTCGAGGCACGATGCTGGGGATACTCATAAAAATCACGGTGACCGGAGCTACAACATACCTTTTTATTATAGGAGTTGTACGGTTATTCAGAGGATCCTGAACAGCCCTGTATCAGGTATCGGTAGAAAACGGTGTACTGAATCCCAATGCCCGGGCACTACGGTTAAAACTTTGGTCATAGGAGAATACGAGTATTGATTCCCCGGGATGCTCATTCACAAAGGCGATTGCCGATGAAAGGTGCAGCGCATCAAGAGTTTTTACAACAATGGGGAAGGCTTCGGCAGATCTCTTTTTTACGCTGTCTGAAAGATGAAGGATAGATAATCCAGAGAGTACTTTATCAATTCTATCCAGGGCTTCGAGAAATCCGGAGTCATCTAACTCCGCCTTCAGACGATAGCGATGAACAACACGTTTACATTCGATCTCTATTAGTTCGCTGGATATAATCGAATCACATGCAAGAAACTGTCGAATTCCTTCGTCGCCCATAAGGATATGCTGAAGAACAACGGACGAGTCGAGATACGCTACCATCGGTCGGACCTCTCCTCTTCAATATGCTCAAGCAGATTTTCGCTGACAAGAGGGATAAGTTTCCTATATTGATACGCATGTGTTGCCTCTCTGACAAACAAAGATTTACTTTTCGAAATAGGAATCAATTCTGCCACAGGATGATTGTGATCCAACACAATTATTTTCGTCCCGCGCTGAACTTTTTTTAGCTCGCCGCTGAGATGAGCTTTTAATTTCGATATTGATATAGTCTCCATGTGACCAGTTCAGATTCCAAGGATTCGGGAACTCAAGCCACCGCTCGAGGGAAATGGGAGAAGCTCTGCGGACCTTGGAACGGGCAATGCTTCTCTACTTAATCTATCCTGTGACAGGACAAGCATTGCCGTGTCTCCCCGATCACTAGAAGTCTCCACGTCTGCAATTCATCGATACAGGGCTAATGAATTATCACGCCGGGATCCAGAATCAATTCATTGGCATCACGGATCTCAATTCTCACTATACAGGCAGACTCACAGAACAGGTCATAGGCCAG
>JABGPX010000812.1 GCA_018644745.1 Spirochaetales bacterium | reverse complement strand
TTCTTTCCTTTAAAAACCTTTGAAGGCCAGGCTGCGTGCCCGGTAGAACCAGGTGCGCGATGGAACTTTGAACCATGGCTTTCGCGGCCACCGCTAAAATTATGGCGTTTTATTACGCCTTGGAAACCCTTTCCTTTTGATGTGCCGGTTACATCGACATACGCCATGTCACCGAACATCTCGACGCCAAATTTTTTCCCAACTTCATATTCAGCGCCAAAATCCCGAATCTCAAACAGATACTTCTGCGGCTTCAGATCGCCTGAAAACTGACCTGCGTAAGGCTTACTGGCACGATTCTCTTTCAACTCTACTGAGCCGAGCAGACATGCTGTATACCCGTCTCGCTCCTGCAGTCGCTCGCCAACAACATAATTATCTTCAAATTTAATAACAGAAACAGGCGTGAGCACACCGCTCTCATCAAACACCTGGGTCATTCCAATTTTCTTTCCAATAAGCCCTATCATCTTCTTACCCCGTACCATACACGATTTGACATTTCAGCCGGTACATATTTCTTCGGATGTATTTTCACAATCAAACTACCGTCGATTTGTTTTTCGCGTGTGATTCTATTGCTTGATGTCTACGTCTACACCTGCAGGAAGCTCTAATCTCATAAGAGCATCCATAACCGCCGACGACGGGTTCATTATGTCGATCAGCCTTTTATGGGTCCTCATCTCAAACTGCTCCCGGGACTTCTTATTAACAAAAGGAGACCTTAAAACGGTATACTTGTTAATTCGCGTCGGAAGAGGAATAGGACCCGCTACTTTTGCACCGGCTTTTGCCACCGTTTGAGCAATAGCTTTCGAACTCTGGTCCAAAAGCTCTATGTCAAATCCCCTAAGTCTTACCCGTATTTTTTCGCTGGCCATTATTTCTCCATGAAAAAAAGAAAGTCCCGCCGTGAAACGACGGGACATCTCTTACTTACTCAAAAATTTCGATTACCTGACCACTGGCCACAGTCCGGCCGCCTTCGCGAATAGCGAATCTAAGCCCTTTCTCCATAGCAACAGGATGGATGAGTTCAACATTGATCTCGGAATTATCACCAGGCATTACCATCTGCTTGTCCTCAGGAAGGTCAACAGTGCCGGTAATGTCAGTTGTCTGAAAATAGAATTGGGGGCGATAGCCGTTAAAAAACGGCGAGTGACGTCCACCCTCTTCTTTGCTGAGACAATAGATTGTTCCTTTGAATTTAAAGTGAGGAGTTATGCTTCCGGGTTTGGCAAGTACCTGCCCGCGCTGCACAGCTTCCTTATCGACACCCCTAAGGAGGGCTCCGATATTATCGCCAGCCTGTCCTTCATCGAGAAGCTTATTGAACATCTCAACTCCGGTACAAACAGTTTTCTGAGTTTCGCGAATACCAACGATTTCAATGTCGTCACCGACCTTTACAATACCACGATCGATTTTACCGGTTACTACAGTTCCGCGACCTTGAATCGAAAAAATGTCCTCGATATGCATCAGGAACGGTTTGTCGACGGGTCGGTCAGGTACCGGAAAATACGTATCCATTGCTTTGAGAAGCTCAAAAATACAAGCAGTCTTGCTTTCGTCGTCCGGATGTTCCATCGCTTCAAAAGCCGAGCCCTTAATGATAGGAATTTCATCGCCGGGAAACTTGTACTCAGTTAGAGTCTCGCGAACTTCTTCCTCTACCAGCTCAATGAGTTCATCGTCATCAACCTGATCGGTTTTGTTTAAGAAAACAATTATCGCAGGAACACCAACCTGGCGTGCAAGCAGAATGTGCTCGCGAGTCTGAGGCATAACTGAGTCTGGCGCGGAAACGACCAACACCGCGCCGTCCATCTGTGCCGCGCCGGTAATCATGTTCTTGATATAGTCGGCATGTCCGGGACAATCAACATGAGCATAGTGCCGCCCTTCTGATTGATACTCGACGTGACGCGTATTAATCGTAATACCCCGTGCTTTTTCCTCGGGAGCATTGTCGATATCGTCGTAATTCATGATTTTATCACCGTGCATCTTTGCACACTGCATGGTGATAGCTGCCGTGAGAGTAGTCTTACCATGATCAACGTGACCGATGGTACCAACATTAATATGAGGCTTGGTTCTCTCAAATTTTGCTTTTGCCATCACTTCCTCCTTGCGATTGCTCTTAGCCTAAAAGTTCTAATCTCTATCAATATACGTCGAAACGGGAACACACCCGAGAAGTCGACGCACTAACCACACCAATGGTATGGAATTAGTTGCACATTAAATTGGCAATGTAGTTGTGAATGCCGAACGAAAGTTCGTGAACCGTTGTAAAAAAACAACGCTTACTCGACATGCACCACCTAATCACCCGTCAGATTCCTGCGCTGCCGCGCAGATCTACATAAAGCAGATGATCGGTTTGGCTGCAATAACCTAATGAAGGGCTATAGTAGCAGTAAATCCGCTATTAAGGCAAGCGAATTCCTACGCCGAACTCGATTTCTTACCACC
>JABGPX010000146.1 GCA_018644745.1 Spirochaetales bacterium | reverse complement strand
CCCGCGGAACTGATGCTCAGGATCGAAAACCGCGGCGTTCACATCAGTAATCTGAGCGGCCCTCGTAAACAGCTCGCCTGGGATGCCGTCATTACTCGAGAGAATTCTGTGGATTTCATCAAGGAGGGCCACCGCTGTTTTGGTCCAGAAACCCCAATGCCCGAGAAGCCCGCCCTTTATTCTCAACGACCGCCGCGCCTCTGGTTTTCCTATGCGGTATTCAGTAAGAAGATCGGCCACGATATTATCGTCGTTACCGGTATAGAGTGTAATTTCCGCGTCCCGGCCGGACTCTCCGACTCCTCGAACAACATCAAATGTCTGGTACCGGTTAAACGGCGCTATTTTTATTCCGATGACATTCTCGATTTGAGCAAAGCGCCTCCAAAAATCAAAAGGCAGTAGTCTCCCGCCAACCGCCGGTTGGAGATAAAAACCGATAACCGGCATCACCTCCGCGATTTCGCGGCAATGATCGATCAGCCCGTCTATGGTCGCGTCCTTTAGCCCGGCTAGACCGGCGAGACATGCGTGATATCCCAGATCCGATGCCAGGCGAGCTTCGGCCGCCGCCTGGGATGTGGATCCCGTACAGCCGGCAATTTTCATTACAGCCGCGCCGGCGCGCCCGCTCCATTCATCAATCGCTTCCGACGCCAATTCGAGCACCGGTTCAAAAAGGCCGAACTCAGAGTCGCGAATTTCAAACTGAGTGGAATGTACCCCTACGGCAATTCCGCCCGCTCCCGCGTCGATATAATAACGCAATAGAGCACGCTCTCTGCGCTCATCAAAACTCCTGTCACGTCGGAGCGCCAGCGGCAGCGCAGGAATTACCGATCCGGCTTCAAAAGATGATCTGATTTCAACGGGGATTTCACTCTTATTCATGGTTAGTACTTCCCATCCTTTACCTCAAAATGAGTCGGTTTTCCCAGCGAGGATCCGCCGTTTTTCACCCAATGGGCGGTCCATCTGATCAAAGTGTCCATCGAGATTCGCGGATTGCCAAAAAGAGCACAGGCTATAGAGGAGTTACTCAGCAGGGCGAGTTTGTTGGTGCTCTCCTGCAAATCCACATCAACTCCCATAAGCTCGGCAAGCTTAAGCGCTGCTTCCCGGGTTGAGACCTGTTCCGGCCCGGTTACGTTGATGATAAAAGGCGGTGAATCACAATGCTCTAACACGCGGAGAATCTGATCGGTTGCGTCACCCTGCCAGATCGCGTTGAAATCAGGGACTGTAAGATCCGCCGTCCCGTCATTGATTATTTTCGAGGCGATATCATAGAGAACTCCGTACCTCATATCAATCGCGTAATTCAACCTTACCAGCGCTGCACGGGTACCGAAAACGGTGCTGTAATGTTCGAATACCCGCTCCCTGCCGAGACAGGACATGGAATACTCACCGACAGGACCGACAGAATCGACTTCCCGGGATCCTCCTGATTCCGGAGAGATCAATGGATAGACGCATCCGGTGGAGAAAGCTACAATTCGAGAGCTCTTGAATTTCCTCGCGCATATCGCAGGAACCGTGGTATTCATCGCCCAGGTAAAGTGCTCGTTTCCTCCGGTACCAAACTTGCGCCCGGCCATGAAAATCACATTCTCTGCCAGTGGCAGTTCCTCGACCTGCCCGGGATCAAGCAGATCACAGCCGATGTTCTCAATGCCGAAGTTCCCGATTTTTTCTTTCATCGAAGAATCAGAGAATCTGGAAACACCAATTACTTTTTTCTGAACACCCGCTTCCTCTATCGCCCGGACAGCCTGCCTTCCCAGAGTGTGACCCATCTTGCCCGCGATACCCAAGATCATGATATCGCCGCTTAAGCGTTTCATCATTTCAATCAGGCCGGCCGAAGGCGTACTCATGATGTCATCCAGCTGGGACTCGTTCTCGATATAATCAGGTATCATCATTACTATCCATCCAAAACACCAGTTGTAGTCTTTCCACACCAGAACTCGAAACCGGATTCCGATTGCTTCACTATAGATATGAGTTCGCGGGTATTCAAGAAGCTACGCCTTGAGTAATATCATATCATTATGAAACAGAATATAGAGGCCGGATCGGCTATAAGAGAGCTTACGCCAGGTAAACCGCAAATGCTGCATGGTTACGGCGCCCGCGTAAAAGCCTCCGAAGGGATATTAGATACACCGCAAGTTGGATGTATAACGCTGCGAGGCGATTCCCTCATAGTTATAGTTACGTTTGATATGATTGGAATGCACGCCTCGGAAGCCGGAACAATAAAAAGGGCAATCGAACAGGAAACCGAGATTCCCTCTTCTCATATCATGCTCAGCTGTTCTCATACTCATTTTGCTCCGGGAATAAGCACTACCATTTTTTCGGATCCCCGCTTGGGAATAACAGATCCGGATGAAGAATTTGTTCAATTGGTTATAGCCAATGCCGTCGCGGCGGTGGGTGAAGCGGTTTCCCGGCTGAGCGCGGCAGAATTGGCTGTGTATCGGTGC
>JABGPX010000147.1 GCA_018644745.1 Spirochaetales bacterium | reverse complement strand
CCACAGCTGCGCACCTACGATCGCGGATATTAACGGAGACGGGGAGCTTGAGATTGTCGCCGGGAATGAAACCGGCAGGCTGTTCTATTTTCCTCGAAGCTATTTCGTGTATGAATAGAAGTCCGACATGGCCTTATCGTAATAAGGGGTTCGCTGCGGGCCATCGAGGATAGGATCCTTCACTTCCTGCATCCAGGCTAACACCTCTTTGGACAACTTGCCGACGACGGCGGCATTCTTTGGGTCCGGTCCGATATCGTTCAATTCATACGGATCTTCTCTGATGTCGTACAGTTGGGCGAAAGGCCGAGCGCCCGTAGTTGGGCATCGCTGAACATGGGCAGCGAAAGCATGTGGATCCACATCCACAGGATAGGTTACAGTCCTGCCCTGGTCGAAATATCTTATAAGATGATACCGGTCGTTGATAACCGATCGAGAGAGATTATCCCGTTTCATCTCAGGAGTGTATTGAGAGAAAGCGTGGCGCCTGGGACCTGTATTTCTCTTTCCGTTGACCAATTCCAAAAAGCTAAACCCTTGAATCGAAGAGGACGGCACCTCTCCCAGGTAATCTAATAGGGTGGGGAGTACATCAACGTTGCTGGTCACATTCTCGAAGACCTTACCGCCGGAAAAAGCAGTCTTTGGCTGATAGGCGATGAAGGGTGTTTCGATACCTGCTTTACGGACAGTCCATTTTGCTCCGGGATAAGGAATCCCATGGTCGGACGTCAGAATCACCAGGGTATTCTCCGCGATTGAACTAATCTCGACGGCGGAAAGGATTTGTCCTACGCAGGAGTCGAAGTATTTTATCGTCGCCTGAAATGCCGCCAGATCATTCCGAACAGTATCGGTATCCGCTAGCCAAGGGGGAACAAAAACACCATTCTGCGTGTCAGTGCCTTGGACAAAAGGTCTATGGACCTCAAAGAATCCTGCTTTAATAAAGAACGGGTTCTCGGATTTCTCAGCCCGGAAAATAAGCGCCTCTGTTTCGCGAACCGTATCATCCGCATTCTGCTTTTCTGAATGAATTTCTTCATATCCAAGCCGCTTCGGATCTCCATCAATATGATTGACTCCTGCCAGGCAGCTGATGTACCCGAGATCTCCCAATATTTCCGCGGTATGCCGTTCGTTGCGATTCAGACTCCACCACCACGGAGCATGGGTTAGGCCCATGAGCCCATTGGACTGAGGATACCTACCCGTATGCAGGCTCCCCCGGCCGGGAGAGCAGACGGCCGACGTTGAATAGAAGTTTGAGAAGCGCACGCCTCTTGAGGCCAACTCGTCAATATTCTCGGTTTGTACCGAATTGACGCCGTAGCAGCACAGGTGCTGGCCGAGATCGTGGGATGTAATCATCAAAATATTAGGTCGATTCATAACTGATAGTGTATGCTCACTTCATGGACGTGGTCAATTTGCCGGAGTATTATGCGGTATGAATTTATGTATGTTTATCCCGCCGCACCCTTCAGAATCAGACTTGCAGTTCGTTTGCCAATTGGGGGTTTCTCACGTATACACCTGGGTCGATACGTCGGATACCAGCCTTGAGAGCCTGGTGTTTTTGCGCCGGAAGGTAGAATCCACCGGTTTGATCCTTAATAACGTTGGCAATATTCAGCTTGGAAA
Organism: Spirochaetales bacterium; assembly: GCA_018644745.1. Next base: position 854 of record JABGPX010000147.1, on the reverse strand, counting down.
AAATGCGGCCATTCATCTTGCTCTTCCCGGCAGAGATGAGGCAATTATCGGTTTTTCAGAGTTTTTAAGGAACCTTGGTGAGGCCGGTATACATACGACGACTTTTACCTGGGAACCTGCAGGTGTCCATAGCACCACTCCTGAGTTCGCGAGGGGGGGAGCTTCGGCACGGGCAGTCGATATGGCACAGCTGGCAAATGAACAACCTTCACATCAAGGCATCTACACCCACGAAGAGATCTGGAAGAATTTTGAATATTTCCTCGAGAGAGTGCTGCCTGTTGCGGAAGAAGCAGGGGTAAAACTTGCGCTTCACCCGAACGATCCGCCGGTTCCGGACATAAACGGCATCCCCTGCCTTATCCATAATACCGAATCTTATCGGCGCGCCTTTAAGACTGCTGACAGCGAATGGCTCGGTATGGAGTTCTGCTGCGGATGCTGGCTCGAGGGCGGAGAGAATTTCGGCAATATTCTCGAGGATATCAGATATTTTGTCCGGAAGCGGAAGGTGCTTATCGTTCATTTTCGAAATATCAGTGCGCCGCTGCCTGCATTCGTAGAAACCTTTTTAGATGACGGGTATATGGATATGAAAGCGATTATCCGGGTCCTCGAGGAAGAGAATTACGATGGTACGATCATATATGATCATACCCCCTCAATGGCCCCGGCCGCGGGACCCGGCGCGGCTGCTGCATACGCTATCGGCTATATGAAGGGCTTGATAAATTCCGTTTAGAAAGGATCCGCGACATCCGCAGCTTAGTGCATGCTCTCTACGCGAGTTCTTTTTTGATGAACTCGAGGGCCGATTGGTAAGCTTTGTGCGAGCCGCCTTGTTCAACAATAAA
>JABGPX010000148.1 GCA_018644745.1 Spirochaetales bacterium | reverse complement strand
ATGACGATCCGTTTTTCGGCTTTGGAGTTACCTATTCTTTCTCACCCGACGAGAGCGCTCTCGCTTATATCGGCGAAGAGGATGGAGGATTTGGTCTTCATCTTTATCAGTCCGGCGCCCCATCATCGTCGTATCTCCCCGCGTTCGGCGAAATTACCGGCAGGACACAACCGAAGTGGTCTCCTGATGGATCATTTCTGGTATACAGCGCCGGAAGCAGGATATGGGTTTACGACGTCGAAAATCGGGACGCCTGGATCGTGACCGAGCCTTCCGAGGAGTATTTGGAAGATATAAATCCGTGGTTTGCCGACGACGGCTGGTCGATTTTTTTCTATCGCGGCACAACTTTTGAATACAGCTTTGCCGGAGACCTCTTTAATGTCGGGATCGACGGTAAAGGGCTTATTCGGGTTGACGAAGAGCAGCCTAAGCATCCCGGTGAAGATCTGTCTGGATTTGGCTTTGATGATCCGTACCTTCAATCTGTGAGTTATCTGCTCGAATCCAGGATAGCCTTATTTATTCTTGATCTTGAAAATCACGATTATGAGAGAATACTGAGTTACTATGCTGCCTGGTATGTTATTGGTCAGCAGGAGTTTTTTGGTCCGGTCGATCAGTTGATGAGCCTGGAGATGTTCAACCTGTTTTTTTTCAACGGTGCGCTTATGTATGACGATTACGGCAATACCATTACGCAGCTCTCGGATATTGTGCGTGTTGTCGAATACGAGATCCAGTATAAAAATATGCAGGTTCATTTGACGGTGGAGCTTGATGATGGAAGGAACGTAGGATTTAACCTGATGTTCGATCAGGAGACACTGCAATTCAGCGGGCCTTTCGGATAGGTGCTTGTATTTTTCTAGGGGGATGTTATGAAAAGCGGCCGGGAAGAAGGTCTAAAACAGATCAGGAATCATCTCATCGGATTGTATGGGAATGATCAGGGTGAGAAGAACTTCAACTATCTTTCACACTCACTGAGAGATTTCCTTTCCGGGGATCGCGATTCACAATCCGTTCCATCGGATCAGTTTTCCCGGCTTGCCGGTAAGGTATTTGCCATCTGCTATCCCGACAATGTGGTCGACGAAGGCGAACCGACCCTGAGCACATTGGGGACGGTTCTGCAAAAGTATTTCCCCGCGATAAATGGTATTCACATTCTTCCGGAGCGGGAGATGAGCCACGATGATCTCCTGTCTCAGGACCTGCTGCCGTTTACAGGAGCGGATTCGGCGCGGATACTGATTACCCGATTGAAGGATGAGGGAATCCTGGATGCCGCCGGAAGAGTTGTAAACGGTTATGAAGACCGCTGCGGGTTTCTCGCCGAAGAGTTTCCGGACTCCTCCAAACAGGTTATGGGTCTTTTGAGCTCTCGATTCAATTCTCACTTTAACGACGGCGGATTTTCTCAAGTCTCAAGAGAGCATGTAGATCCTAGATTTGGGACGGTCGACGATATCAGGAATCTTTCTAACACATTTGAGCTGATGCTCGATTATGTCGTGAATCATCTAGATATCGACAATAAGGTCCTGGATGCCTACAGAAAAGGTGACAATGACGGATCTGCGTTTCTAATAATATCCCCCGCGCGGTACAAAGAATTGAAACGAAGCGGCGAAATCGAAAAAACCTTCAGGCCCAGACCTTTTCCGCTATTTACAGGATTGAGGAAGTATCCTGAGACGACCACCGATGACGCCGAACCCGCGGAACTTTTCAATACACTTTTTGAAGAAGAGGGGCTTCCCCCTCTCGACCCCAGGCTCATCGATTTTCTTTCTATCTTTTTCAAGGTGCGAAACGACCAGGGACTTACCGCATTGGACAAGCGAACCTTTGATGATTTTCAAAGGTATGCCGCAGAGACGACTGCGGATATATCGGCGATATTGATTCCTTCTGATTTGCATGACAGGCAGATGAAAGCCGTTTCGACGGATCTTGAACTCACCGATGTCTGCACTCTTCTTGAGCTTCCTGATTTATATGCTGCTATATTCGCTGATAATGAAGACGCCGTATATGGAGAGAAGTTTTTTATTTATACGACTTTCAGCGAATCCCAGGCGGATATTAACCCGGTAAGTCCGGCTGGATTTCGGCTGATTATAGATGATCTTTTTCATCTTCTTTCCGCCGGCGATCTGGCGATGATGAGGATGGATGCGATAAAATATCTCTGGAAGGAGATAGGTAAAAAGAACTTTGATATGGAGGAGGGGAATCGGCTTATTGAAGTAATCCGTATTCTCCTCGAGCTTGCACTTCCGGAAATGATACCCCTCGATGAAATCAACAGCCCGGATGCCGTGGTGTATGATATGGCGAAGGATGGCGGTTTCGCTTATCTTTTCGGGCAGGTCAACTCTGTTCCCGCGGCCTTCAATTCCGGCACCCTCGGACCGATCGAGCGGTTCTATTCCATGATGAAGCAGCGGTGTCCGGAAAACCTTGTACTCTTTGTAATGCTCAGCACCCACGACGG
>JABGPX010000507.1 GCA_018644745.1 Spirochaetales bacterium | reverse complement strand
CGCACCATGATTCGTAGCCCCGGCATCCAGGCTGATAATCTCATGTCCCAGGCCGTCCAGAACCTTCGGAAGCTCTTCCTGAGCATCTTTGATCATCGATGCAGGGAACAAGCTTCTATTACCGTAAACGAGCGCGAATCTCGACTTTGTCATAGCTGCTGCCTTCCTTCTTCTAATTTTGTAATTTCTCCATCTGAAAAATCTTCCGGATACGTTCCATATCAAACTTGGAGGTTCTATCATAAAAATAGACGCCGTTTTGCTCCTGTTCGACATCGGTAAGCTGGGTGTAACACCAGCCTGCGATGTGCCCGTGTTCCATGAGCGCTTTCCCCTGGCCTTCCAGCCTGCCGTAAAACTCATCAAGCGATTTCGGTGCCTCCCCGTACCCCCAGGACGTAGTGTTCTGTCCGGTGCCGATTTCCGAATTCTGCTGGGTTTCAGGGTTCCATTTGATTCCTCCGAACTCATCCACCAAATATGGTTGGCCTTCATATGGCGCGTCCATATCCGGGAAATTCCGAAATACTCCCCGATCCGGCTGATCCGCCATTTCAGCGGACAGGTCCGCGGGATCCTGGGTGTAACTGTGGACCGTATACAAATCGGTTATGTGGTGGATATAGCCGCTCGCATCGTTCACCGGCCGTGCTGGATCCAGACTCTTACAGATATGGTATGCATCTTCATGTAACCGCTGATGGGCGAGCGGATCGGTCCAGTTTCTCGTTTCGTTAAAAGGCGTCCACGCGACAATGCTCGGATGATTCCGATCTCGTTTTACTATTTCCCGCCATTCGGAAAGAAAGTTACGGTGAGGCATTCCGTCGGCGCAGTAATCCAGGCCCCAGCTTGCAGACTCACCCCAGCAAAGATAACCCAGCTTATCCGCCCAGTAAAAAAAACGCTCTTCAAACACCTTCTGGTGCAGACGAGCGCCGTTGAACCCGGCGGCTATTGAAAGCTCTATGTCATTTTTCAGCGCTTCATCCGAAGGAGCGGTCCAGATTCCGTCGGGATAAAATCCCTGATCAAGCACAAGCCTCTGATAAAAGGGCTGGTTGTTCAGAAAGAAGGTGTTTCCTTCTATATGGACTTTCCGAAGCCCCGCGTAGCTCCGTACGGTATCAATTTTCTGCTTCGAACCGTCAAATACATGCATCTCGATGTCATACAGTGACGGAGATTCCGGAGCCCACAGTTGAGGATCCTCAATCTGCACGGATACAGGAATACCGTCTGCGGCGGTTACCGCACCCGCCGATCTTCCCCGCTCGACACCATTCAGAAAAAAAACAGCTTCCCAACTCTGACCGGAGGATATGCTTCGGAAACGCGGAACCAACGTGAATCCCCCGGAGTCGATATCCGGCACTATCTGTACTTCCTCGAGCCCGCCGGGATCGACCGCCTCCATCCACACGGTCTGCCAGATACCGGTGGTGCGGGTATAGGAGCATCCGTAATGGTCGTACTTCCACGACTGCTTGCCGGAGGGTTGGGTTCCGTTCCACAAATTGTTGGATACCGCGACGACCAGGTTATGGCTCCCGCCGGCGCGTACAAAGTTCGATATATCCACAGAAAAAGACGCACTGCCCCCGACGTGCCGTCCGGCATAGGCGCCGTCGATATAGATTTCCGCCTGATAGAACACCGCTCCGAAGTGAAGCAGAATCGCCTTGCTGCTCCAGTTCCCGGGAATCTCGATTGTCCTGTGATACCAGAGGGTTGTTATAAACTCTTTGTCGCCAATTCCGGAGAGAGGGCTTTCCGGGGCAAAAGGCACGGTTATTGTGTCTTTAAACCCCTGAACATCATCTTTGACCTCGAGGGCTCCGGTGGTTAAATGATAAGGCTGTCTCGGCTCTATTTTGTAGGTCCAGTCGCCGTTAAGATTGAGCCAATCGTCACGTTTGAATTGGGGCCTGGGGTGCTCGGGTCGCGGGATTTTCATGTATTTCTCCAGAACATTTGGTACATCGATTGTACGGGATTTTTGACGTGTGGGGAATATTGCACGGTGACTTAGTCTGATAAAAGAGCAGATAGCTCCTTTTCGGGCATCTCTATCCTGATTTATACTCGAATCGTACACAAGGAGCAGTGATGAACCTAGTTTCCTATGATGAAGCGGCTGAAGTCCTGAACTGATGGAACCCAAAAGGCCGGTTAACAAAACCAAGGCAAAAGAACTAACGGCAAAGATGAACCTGAAGGAAAAGGTCCGGCTCATGACTCCGAAATCATCCTACTTTCAGCTTTTTTGGCAGGCGGTAGTCCTCAAGCACTATAACCGCACGCCGGTCAGGGCCGGAGGAAATCACCGCCTCGGCATCCCCGAGATAAAATTCTGCGACGGCCCAAGAGGTCTGGTGAGCTCCCACTCAACCTGCTTTCCTGTTCCGATGGCACGAGGCGCGTCGTTCGATACGGATCTCGAAGTACGGATCGGCAGAGCAATCGGTGAGGAGATTCGCGCGGCCGGAGGAAATTACTACGGCGGG
>JABGPX010000537.1 GCA_018644745.1 Spirochaetales bacterium | reverse complement strand
TGAGGCGACGGACGAGGAAGTCTATGAAGCCGCGAGGGCGGCAAATGCCCACGATTTCATAAAGGACATGCCTAACGGGTATGCAGATGAAGTAGGAGAAGGAGGCGCTTTGCTAAGCGTTGGACAGAAACAGCTGTTGAGCCTTGCTCGAGCTATTTTGGCCAAACCCGATATCATCATTATGGATGAAGCGACGAGTTCGATAGATACTCTCACCGAGGAACACATACAGAAAGGTATCGACACTCTGTTGAAATCGAGTACCAGTTTCGTGGTGGCCCATAGGCTGTCGACTATAAGAAACGCCGACAAGATCCTGGTAATCGAAAACGGGAAAATATCGGAAGCAGGATCTCATGAGGAACTCATATCCCTCGAAGGGCATTACTATGAGCTGTATACAAAGCAATTTAGGAGGGAACGCTCGAGGAGCGTAAAAGCTCTGAGCTAAAAAAAACCCCGCGTCGCGGCTCAATCGAGCCGGGCGCGGGGAATTCGTTCAAATACCAATAACAGCTATTCTACGATAATTGCTTCTGAGGGGCAGCTGTCCGCAGCATCTTGAACGGCGTCTTCCTGGTTTCCAGGAACCTCGGCCAAAATAACTTCGGCGACGTCGTCGCCCATCTTGAAAACTTCCGGAACATCATCGGTGCAGAGACCGCATGCGGTGCACAAATCTGCTTCAATCTTGACATTCATGAGCTTCTCCTATCCTTCAAAGATGATTGGGATTCTATACGACACCCGGTAAAAACTCAATATGGGTTTTTCGATGCTCCGTGGAGCCTATTCTTTGTAATTCGTGGGAACGTGCAGGATATCTCTCGGCTTGCTGCCTTGCTGGGGACCGACAATACCTCGAGCTTCCATATCCTCAACAAGCCTTGCGGCCCGGTTGTACCCAATTTTGAGTCTCCGCTGCAGATATGACGCCGATGCTTTGCCCGCGTGAACCACAATATCCAATGCCTGCTCCATAAGCGGGTCACCGCCGCCATCATCATAGGTTCCCTCACCTTCTTCATCATCGAGAAATATCTCATCATCGATATAGTCTGGTTCACCTAGCGTCTTTATATGCTCCGTAACAAGCTCAACTTCCTCTTCGGAGAGAAAAGCTCCCTGGATACGTATCGGAAATGGATCCCAGGCGCTGGTAAACAGCATATCACCCCGACCAAGCAGTTTTTCCGCCCCAACCGAGTCGATTATTATGCGCGAATCGAACTTACTCGCTACCATGAACGCTATCCGTGATGGGATATTCGCTTTGATCAGACCGGTAATTACATCCACCGACGGACGCTGGGTCGCTAGAACAAGATGAATTCCTACAGCCCGCGACATCGCCGCCAAACGGGCAAGAGTCGACTCCAGGTCTTTCCCGATAGTGGACATCAGATCTGCAAACTCATCGACAACAATTACGATGTACGGCAGCGGTAAAGTCGTGAGTTTCTTATGTTGTATCTTTTTGTTGTAGGATCGAATATCCCGGACACCGAGAGCGTCGAGCAGCGAATACCTTCGTTCCATCTCATAGATACAGTATTGAAGAGCCTGATACGCTTTTTTCGGATCGGTAATGACCGGAGTGAGCAGATGGGGAATATCGTTATACATTTTCAGTTCAACGATCTTGGGATCAATAAGAAGAAGCCGAACCTCCGCCGGCGTCCGCGTGTAAAGTATCGAGGAGATGATCGAATTTACGCACACCGATTTACCCGAACCGGTTGCTCCGGCAATCAGTAGATGCGGCGTTTTGGTAAGGTCTACAATTTGAGCTTCACCGGGAATATCCTTACCGAGAGCAATCGGTATTTCCAGATCTTCATCATCAAAAATATCGTCCTGAATCATTTCCTTGAATGAGACGATTGCCCGATGCTTATTCGGGACCTCAATGCCGACAGCGTGTTTGCCCGGTATCGGAGCAACAATTCTTACCCTGGAAGCAGCCAGACGAAGCGCGATATTGTCTGCAAGATTTACGATTTTTGAGAGCTTAACCCCTGGCGCGGGAAGAATTTCGAACATGGTGATAACCGGGCCCTTTCTAATGCCGGTTACCTCTGCCTGGATATTAAACTCCTGTAGGGTCTGGCGAAGAACTTCCGAGGCTTCACGGGTTTCATCGTCTATCTTCCAATAAGTGCCGTCAGGGTATTCGGTAAGAATACCATCGGTAGGTACATCATAAGTCTGCCGGCCGTATTTCCGAACCGGCGACGGAGGCGGGATGAGTTCTCCGGGTGCGGGTTCGTCATCCCCGTCCATCTCTTCCTCGAGATCCTCATCTTCATCATCATCTTCATCTTCCAATTCGTCATTTACATATTCAAATTGAGCATCGACAAACACCTCGGTCCGCCTGACCGGCTGAGTATTGTCCGGAAGCTCAGGCACAGCCAATTCGCTTTGGTCTTCTGTACTTTCATTATCAGCAGGAGTTTCGCCGACAACACCGCTTAAATCGACTCCCGCGAGAATCGGCACAAATCC
>JABGPX010000149.1 GCA_018644745.1 Spirochaetales bacterium | reverse complement strand
GTCGGTTCCACCAAGGTTATCGTGCCTAAGGCCGCTTCAGTCTTTTGCGCCCTCGGTATGCTCGAGTCGGATATTCGGCTAGATCATGTAAAAACATACAATGCCACGATTCCCGGTATAGATCTGAATGATTTCAACCAGGTAACCGCGGCGGTAGAAAAGCAGGCTCTCGCCGAATTGCTGCAGGAAGGTGTGCATCAGGATGTGACGACGCTGTTGAGATATCTGGATGTGCGTTATATCGGGCAGCATCATGAGGTAACTGTGGAAATCCCCGGAGATTGTCTCATCGAGGAAAGCCACCTCGAGGAAATCGCGGAAACATTCCATAAAGCTCACGAGATGCTCTACACCTATTCGACCCGGGAGAATCCGATCGAAATAATGAATCTTCGAATTACCGCCGTAGGAGCCGTCGAGAAGACAGGAATGGAGGAGAGCCCGGTTTCGAAGGCTGACGCCGCCGACGCGGTGAAGGCTTCGAGGATGGTCTACCTGGAGGACTACCAGGGGAAAAACGGCTATTTTGATGTGCCGGTATACGACCGTGATAAATTGCGCCCGGGCTCCGGGATTACCGGGCCGGCAATTGTAGAAGAAAGGATTACCACTATCGTTGTTCATCCCGGCTGGACTCTTACAGTAGACGGCTATGAAAATATCGTCATGGAGGTGGTCAAATGAGCGCGGACACCGTACGACGAAAAGAGTTTGAAGGAGCGAAAGATCCGATTACTTTGTCGGTAATCTACAACAGACTGCTCACTATAAACCAAGAGATGGGCATTACTATGATCAACACATCCATCTCACCGATCTTTGCGGAAGTGCACGACTTCTCGTGTGCTATCTGCGACTGGGATAACAGGATAGTCGCGCAGATAGACGGGGTGCCGTCTCATACCGCATCCGCTATGGAAGCGGTAAAAGCGGTTTCCAGAGCATTTGGGGATGATATAAACCCGGGCGATGTATTTGTACTCAACGATCCCTATCTTGGCGGCACTCACCTGCCGGATGTTACCATCATGAAACCGATTTTCGCAGAGGGAAAACTCCAGTTCATCGCAATTAACCGGGCTCACCATGGTGATGTCGGAGGAATGGAAGCAGGATCGTACTGCCCTCAGGCGACCGAGCTCTTTCACGAAGGAATACGAATTCCCGCGCTCAGGATTTATAAAAATAACGAACCGATTCTGGACGTCGTGGAGATGATCAAGATAAATACGCGGATGCCCGAGGACCTCTGGGTTGATATGAAAGCCCAGGTTGCATCCTGCCGTGTGGCCGAAAAACGGATACTGGAACTTATCGAGAAATACGGAACCGAAAAAACCCGCGAGACTATCGAAGATATTCATCAGTACGCGGAACAGCGCATGCGCAACGAGATCGCCAAACTAGCCGACGGTACATACGAAGGGGAGACCTTTCTCGACTCCGACGGCTTTACCGACGATCCGATACGCATCGCGGTGCAGATAACAATCGATGGTGATAAAGCAAGCGTGGACTTTACCGGCTCCGGAGACCAGGTTACCGGTTTCGTAAACTCACCGATCGCCAACACCGCGACCTGCGTGTATGTCGCTTTTCTTACGACGGTAACTACCCCGGATATACCTCATAACGAAGGTGTGTACAGACCCATAAAGATATCCGCCCCTGAAGGATCGGTGGTGAATCCGGAGTTTCCGGCGCCGGTTGCGTCCTGTACTCTGGATACCGCCTGCGCGATTCTCGAAGCTTGCTGGAAAGCTTTGGCCCAGGTAATTCCCAATCGTGTACCCGCCGGCTGGAATCGATGGAACGGACCGGTCGTGGCGGGAGTCGATCCCCGGAGCGAAGAGTTCTATGTTATGTTCGGATTCAACGGTTTTGGCGGGGCCGGCGGCATGTCCGGAATGGATGGAAGACATTATATCGGCGACGGCATCGATCTCGGCGGGCTTATCGCTCCAAATATTGAAACAAACGAAATGGACTATCCTCATGTAACCGAGTTCAACGAATTTACCGCCGACTCCTGCGGCGCCGGAGAGTTCCGCGGCGGCTGCGGAGCCCGTTACCGAATCGCGGTATATGATGAGGAACCTGGAATGGTAATGTTCGGCGACGGCAAGGTATTTCCGCCCTACGGTCTTTTCGGCGGAAAACCCGGTTCCTGTAATATCGCGTACATCAATCAAGGGGCTGTAAATGAGCGGGAAATCAACGCAAAGGAATCCCTCGGATTGAAAAAGGACGATACTTACACCTCATATCCTTCCGGAGGCGGCGGATGGGGCGACCCACTGAATCGTGATCCTGAGCTGGTAAGCGTGGATGTAAAGAATGAGCTTGTTTCCGTGCAGAGTGCCCTCGACGATTACGGGGTTGTAATGAGCGGAGGTTATCTGGACAAGACTGCCACCGAGGAAAAACGCCGGAAGATGAAAGGATCCGCGAATGGCTGATATACGGAAAATCGCTGTTCTCGGCGCCGGCAACGGCGGGTTTATGTGTGCTGC
>JABGPX010000896.1 GCA_018644745.1 Spirochaetales bacterium | reverse complement strand
GAAGACATATAGCTTCGTATATGGCATGGACCGTTCCGACGTTGCTGACAACCGCTCCGATATCAATCGGCAATCCGCCTGAGGGCACCTCCCTTCCGGTCAGGGCTTTGAGAACCTGTTTTTCATCGCCCTGGGGGTATTTAACCGCTAACGGCACCACAGTAACGTCAGGAGCGTGCTTTTGTGCGTATGTGCTGATTATTTCCATGGCATCGAGTTTATTCGCTTCGATAGCGAACAATAAATATTCCGGTTTGAGAATTTTTCGAATGATCTTCAAACCTTCAAATATCTCCCGAGTTTTTTCCAGCATGAGCCGGTGATCCGCTGACAGATAGGGTTCGCACTCGACCCCGTTCACCACGAAAAACTCTACCTGGCTGCCCTTGGGGGGAGAGAACTTCACATGAGCAGGAAAGGTGGCACCGCCCAATCCTACGATCCCCTTGTCGGAGAATGCAGAGAGCAGTTCCTTGACCGACATCTGCTGCCAATCAAATGTTTCCTGCTGCTTACCGAGCCTGTCGAACTCGCCTTGCAGTTCGATGAAAATGGCATCGGTCTGGACCCCACTCGGCAGATGGATCCTTTTGATTTCCTTTACGGTTCCAGGAACCGGTGAATGAACAGCTACCGAGACGAACCCGGTGGCTTTTCCAATGAGCATTCCTTCACGAACTTCATCCCCGGGCGCTACTACACATTCCGCAGGACTTCCGATGTGCTGCTGAAGCGGAACGATAGAAATTGACGGGATTACTGCATTCTGAAGGGGCCGGGACCATGCTAAATGTTTGCGTCCTGGAGGGTGTATTCCCCCCTTAGGAAAGGTGCTTGGTCGCTTCATGCGGTTTGGCGTTTTCTCCTTAAGAGTAAATTCCTCATACCATAGAAATACTGAGATGTCAAATTAACCGGCAGCAAAAGGACTGGTGATACCAGAAAAATCGCCAGGGCGATTTGGCGCAATATTATCGCGGCTATGCTCAAGATTTTGCCGGAGCGAACAACAGAAACAGGACCGCGCTGGGCAAGAAGTAAAGCGGGAATTCCCCTCGACCCTGCCTCATTTAGCCGAGACTCAAACCATTGCTCATCGTGTTCGAGCAACGGAAGATCCGCTGACAGACTTTCCCCATCGGCTTCTGAATATGTCCTGATCGTGACCGGAATCCCGTCCGGGAAACGCCAGCTTCGGCCATACAGCATTCCGTCTTGGTATGCCCGATGAGTAATGTAGCCGGCTATATCGGGTAAGGCGTCCTCCAGTGCCTGGTTTTCGAGAGTTCGGATAGCCTCGAACGAGAATCCGATCCTTTCCCCTGCTCCTATAGGTTTCGGAATCTGCTCGTGGGTCATTCGATCAAACGAGAAAAAAACGGCTGGAAGAACAATCAGAAGGAGAAGACAATATCGCAGAGCGTTCCGGACGCTTGCAGGTGATTTCCACATGCTGCTTTTCAAAACCGTAAGAGGATAAAACAAAGGATGCTCGCTGTCCCCCGCCCCTCTCAGCACTAGCAAACAGAAAAATAGCAATGTAGTAAATAAAGCAAAAAACGATCCCAAAAGCAACGTTAGGAAACGCACAGGATCGGTATGAAAAAAAGTTAAACAAAAGGAAAGCGCCGCCGCACAGAGGAAGAGTAGAAGAGGAGAAATGAACTCCCTAAAATCTCTCTCCGTTTCCGATAGATGCATACAGCGGATAGCTCTGTTCAAAATAAAGTTTACAAGAATCACCCACGCAGGAAGCATGGCCGCAGCCGCGGCGAATCCGGGAGCCGATCCCCGTGCTGCAAGAAGCAGAAGAGGGATTGCGGCAAACGTTAGAATTAGCTTTCTCCGTCTGAAGTGCATCACCACCAGCAGAATGTATATGCAGAAAATGACGGGACTCATTGTTCGACGGAAACCGCTGATTTCGGGTGTCCGATATTCGATACCCAGCGGGTCAAGGGTTCTTTTTAAAATTCCCTGATAACCCAATGCGGTACGCGATGTCGGCAGGTATATTATGTGCCATGAGTCGGCTCGATATACGCCCGTGAAATATTTATGCAGATTTGCCATGTATCTATCGTAGCGAGGGTCCGCAGGTTCCAATCGACTTTCCAGCCGCGATAATGCGATCTGTTCCTGACCTGAAAAGGTGCTGAAGGAAACCATTGTGGTTCTGGAAGATACATGGGTTATACCGGATCTATCAAGAGAATCGAGTATAGGATCGAGTTCCGCTTCAGCGTCGGCAAGCAGGATGTAGTAGCCATTCCAAATACTGATTTCTGCAGAGAAAAACGGAGAAAACGCAAGAAATAGCAGCGCGGCGAGGCCCAACCCAAAGGCGGATAGGAGTATGGCAAACCTTTTGACGCTCTGAATCTTGTTCAGTTGAATTTCAATCATTTGCTAAGCAGTGCGATCCGGCATTAAGAAAGACTAATTTTCAACTCTGCTTGAGGATTTGTCAAGACGCACGTAGTGGCGCAGGCAGTGACGCACGTAGTGGCGCAGGC
>JABGPX010000150.1 GCA_018644745.1 Spirochaetales bacterium | reverse complement strand
ATTCACGTTGCAGCAGTTTTCCTGTTTTAGACCCCGCATGCCGTATTCTTCATGGCAGCGCTTTATTTCATCTTTGATGAAATCCGGGCCAAGCATAGGGTCGAGAAAACAAAAGGGTATGAAGAAGTACGGGTAAGCCGCGGCGAGTTCGGCATTCCTGTCATTAAGCCAGCGGATCTCATCCTCTGTATAACCAAATTCTTTAAAGAGTACCTCACCAAGGGTGACCATTTTTTTTACACCGAGTTTGTACGAATAGGCGATAAGTCTGTCAAGAAACTCACGGTCGAGATCCTTACTGTCCCCAAGCCCTCTCGGATGAGCATGACAGTCGAGGATTGTACCGTTCCAGATCTGTGTGTTATCCATGGCAAAAAATGTACACCCACCGGGCTCTTGAGGCAAGGTTGCTGTTGAGCAAGCAGGCGCGGGAGGGGTACTATCCGCAGAGCGATTTGAAAAGTTATAAAGGTGCTTCGATGAATAATTGCGATCTGCGGTCTACGTTCCTTCGTTTCTTGGTTGATGATGTGGCGCAAAATCTCGAGAGGTTCGATAGCTCTACCGGCCGGTTTAAAACAGGTGACGGCTGGGCGGTTACTAATCAGGATCTTATCTATCCGCTGGCTCTGCTCTTCAAAACGGCCGACCCGGACAATATCTATTATGACGACTCAAAGATTCTTGAGTTCGCGTTACGCGGTGGTGATGCCTTACGCAACTTTCAGAATCCTGACGGAACGGTGGAGTTTATCAAGGTAGATGGATCGACCTGGGGAGATATCTATATGCCCTGGTCAATGTATCATTGGCTCGAGGCATTTGTTCTTCTCGAGGATAAGCTCGACGCGGAACGAAAGGCGCGCTGGGTCGACGGGCTTACTCTTGCTTATGATGGAATCTGTGCTGAGTTGGAGAGTGCACCGGTGCATAACATCCCGGTGTGGAACGCCATGGCGATATACCGGGCCGGCCGGATCTTCGGCCGCGACGACTGGATCGAGCGAGGGGTTTCTTTTGTTGCTGCATCGGTTGAGGCTCAGGAGGTGCAAGGATATTGGAAAGAACACGAAGGTCCTACCCCGAGCTATAATTTGGTATATGTGCATGCTCTCGGCTTGTATCACTTTTTTTCCGGTGATGATTCGGTTCTGCCCTGCCTGGAAAGAGCGACGGAGTTTCATATCCGCTATACCTATCCTGACGGGCGCTGCGTCGAGACCATCGACGGCCGGGTGAAGTATCTAAAATCGGTTTCCATGATGGGCTTAGCCTCGCTAAGTCTTTTTCCAAAAGGCCGGCGTTATGCCCGGCTCCTTACCGAGAACATGGATTTGAAAATGCGGAATCGGCGTGAACCCCAGGAAAAAAATATTATCGCCAGCGGAAGTATAAAAACAGCAATCGCCGAATACGGCTTGAATGCCCGCCTTGCCTCCGCCTTCCAGCATTTTCGCTCAGGACCGGAGGAAGATATCTCCCTTGTTTCAGATGAATTTCACATTCACGATAAGGGGATCGCGATTTTGCGATATTCTGACGGGTGGTACTCATGCGTCAGCGGGTTTGTGACTCCGCCGGTCGCTGAGCGATGGGGACTGGATCGGCAGAATTATTTCAGCTTGTGGCAGAATAACCGCGGATTGATCGTTGGCGGCGGCAATTCTAAGGATCAGCCTGAATGGAGCACCTTCTCCATAGACAACGGTTCTTCGGTACTGTATATCCCCGACGGCGCGGAATTGAGAAGTACCGACACCAGCGACAAGGTCCTGTTGAATTATGGACCCTACCGCTGCACTCTCGAAGTATCCGCGCCGAAAGATGGCCGCATCGAGGTAAGAATGACCGGTCCTTCTGAAGCGGCTACTTCCAGCGCGGCTGCCATTGCGCGTCTGCCGCTGCGGCTTCAGCCGGGTGATATAGTGGAGACAGAACGGGGTGATAATTTCCAGATAGACGAGGATTCCCTGAAATTGAACAGAACGAATTCCGGCAGCTGGATAAAAATCCCAGGTGCAAAAATAAGACTGCCGGAATCAGCCGAATTTAACTGGCCGGTCCTTCCCTTTAATCCATATACCGCCGACGGAAAGGCCCCAATTCAATACGCCGTCGCTATCCTCTCGGCTGATCTTTCTCTCGGAGAGGTATCCTTTTTATTTGAGGTGTAGAGGTCCTGAAAGAATCCTGTTTCTTGTTCTGAATTCTCTTGGTGATACCCCGTGAATTTTCCTGAATTGCCGGGTGAAATAGTTGCTGTCAGAAAACCCGACGTCTTGTGAGATAACGGTGATACTACTGTCTGACATCCTGAGATGGTTCTCGGCTTTTGAGATACGAAGCCTGATGAGATAATCGATGGGAGATCTGCCGGTTATCTGATTGAAGGTGCGCATGAGAGTACTCTGGGACATACGCGCGATATCCATCAGATCATTGATGGCCAGGGGCTCTGAATAGTGCCGATTCAGATAGCTCAGGAGCCTGCTTATCTGGGCAATCGGCCGGCTTGG
>JABGPX010000419.1 GCA_018644745.1 Spirochaetales bacterium | reverse complement strand
CAATGCCTGCAGCACGCAAAAACCGCCAATACCCAGTTTCGTAATCGGTGCCTCCGAGCCGCCGGTTATTACTACATCTGTAACACCGTCCTTAACCCATCGCGCCGCATCACCAATAGCATCCGTACCGGAAGAACAGGCGGTAACGACCGAATAGACCGGCCCCTGAGCGTTGAATTGTATCGCAACATATCCGGGCCCGATATTACTGATAAGTTTTGGAATCGTGAAAACAGGTATTCTGCGCGGGCCGCCGGTAAATAGCCGATGATATGATTCTTCGAGGCTCTGGATTCCGCCGATGCCATTACCGAGAATAACGCCGAGCCGTTCGGGATCAAGATCACCATCAGCAATCCCGGCATCTGCCATTGCCTCGATCCCCGCTTGCAGCGCGTAGAGAGTGAAATTATCCATTTTCCGGATTTCTTTCTTATCAAGAAAGGTGGTCGCATCAAAACCCTTAACTTCACCGGCAATCTTGGCGGGATACTCAGCCACATCGAACTTGGTATTGGGTCCGATGCCGCTTTTCCCGGCTTTTACAGCGCTCCAAAACTCTGGAACATTGTTGCCGATAGGATTTACAGTTCCGATGCCTGTAACAACTACACGCTTTGCCATGGATTCTTCCTTACATTCCCATTCCGCCGTCGATCAGGATAACCTGACCGGTGACATAGGAGGCGAGATCAGAAGCGAGAAAAAGAATGACTTTTGCTACTTCTTCGGGCTGTCCGAGACGGACCATCGGAATCTGGCCTTGAAGCGCTTCCTTCTGTTCATCGCTTAATTTATCGGTCATCGCAGTTTGAATGAATCCCGGTGCGACGGCATTTACCCGCACATTTCTGCCACCCACTTCCTGCGCGAGGCTCTTGGTCAGGCCGATGAGTCCTGCTTTGGACGCAGAATAATTACACTGTCCGGCGTTGCCATGAACTCCAACTATTGACGACACATTGATAATAGCTCCGTTCCTGTTCGAAATCATAGAACGGGCAATCGCTTTTGACATGAAAAAAGCGCTATTCAAATTTACGCTGATTACGTCGTTCCAATTCTCTTTCGGCATCCTGAAAATTAGTCCATCTCTGGTAATCCCGGCATTGTTAACGAGTATATCAATACCACCGCTCTCTTCGACAATGGCCTTGACAGTCGCAATTACCTGATCTTCATCTGCAACATTGCACTCTTTATAAACAACCTGAGTTCCGCTATCCGCAGCCAGAGCTTCATACTCAGACATAAACTCACTCGCCATGAGATCAATAAAATATACTGACGCCCCTTCTTTGAGAAAACTCTCAACGATTTCCTTCCCTATTCCCCGCGCGCCGCCGGTAATAATCGCTTTTTTTCCTTGTAGAAGCATGCATTCCTCCGAATCAAATCTGGATACGTATTGTATATAACCGCCGTCATAGATGCAAGTTGAGTGGTTTTCGCGGGGTTATTCTTCCTTAAGGCATCTCGATAAACTGGTACTTTGACATCCCGCATATGCGAAAAACCACGATTATATACGGGTTGCAATCAGTCAGACGCACAGAATGTGGGTTTTTCGATATGCCCTTTATGCATTTCGAGGAGGGAAATCATACTCCCGCTCTAAAAGCTCGACCAGGCTGCCACAGACATCCTCATCATCCGGGCCGGTTACCGATACTTCTACCGTATCGTCCGGCTGCAGCCCAAGCGCGATGAGCCCGATAACATTCTTTAGATCCGCGCTGCTGCCTTTCGCGGAGATGCGTATCTTACCTGGGTAATCTTTCATCTCCGAAAAGATAATCCCGGACGGACGCACGTGTATCCCCGCTCGGTTCGCTATTCTCGCTACACCTGCTGTCAAGAAAAACCTACCAGATCACTTCTAAATAGTAAGGCTCTTCGATTACAAAGAAATCGCCCATTGGCAGGGAAAAAACGAGGGTCCGGCCGTCCGGGGAAAGCTCACCATGACTGTAGCTGGAAATTTTGCGCGGCGCCACGATTCGGTATTCAAGGTCATACCCTTCCATGAAAGATTGCACCATGGCTTTTGCCGCATCGTCCATCTCAAATTGAGCAGCCTCGGCTGAATCCGCACCATCATCGGCGGGGCCCTGGGGCTGTCCTACCATTATACTGAAATGAGACTTGCCGTTCTTTTCCTCCAGCATAGCTTCTTCACCGGGAAATCCATCGCCACCGGCAAGGTCATTGAAACTGTCAAAATCAAGAACCGCGGTTATAATCCGGTCTTCTCCAGTATCCTCCTCAGTGACATCCACGACGGTAACGCCATCTACATCCTCGAATTCTGCGAGAAGGTCATCTCTGGACAGCGGGATATCTACTCCGGATTCTTCCTCTCCCATCTGCAGCAGGGCCTGAGAAATACGGAAAACCATAGTCATGCGCCCCGATCCATCGGCATTGAAGCTGGTCTCCATGGCTATTCCAAGACATGAGGATAAAAGCAAAATGCTTGCAAAACCAACTAATATCAAACCCGGTAATCTCATCTTCATG
>JABGPX010000152.1 GCA_018644745.1 Spirochaetales bacterium | reverse complement strand
CCGAGGGCGCAAGCCCAACACCGATCAGCGCTGCGTAGACGAGGTAAACCAGTACCGCGAGAAACAAATGAAGCGGCTTGCTTTCCGCGGCCCAATCAAGGATCTTCACCTCTCCGCCTCCGTTTTTTATTTCAAGCTTCGCACTAGATCCGAAAGCAGCTGCCCGCTCGGAGTCTTAAACTGAGAGCTTCGTTTAGTCAGTTCTTCCCACGCTGCTATTGCTTCCGGGGTTTTCTTCTGGTCATAAAGAAGAACAATGCCTTTATTATAAGCAGACCATTCATGGGCCGGATCGGCGGCCATGGCGAGGTCGAACAGTCTGATCGCCTCCTCCGGCATATTCAATCTCCGGTACATCACACCCATGTCGGTTAGCACATTCGGGTCGTTCGGAGCTATCTGAAGCGATTTTGTATACGCTTCAACTGCCTGCTCGTGTCTGTCCGTATCGTAATAGGCGTTGCCAAGTCTTGTCCAGGAATCGGCACTGTCTGGGTTGTCCGCGGCCTGCTTCTCGAGAGTTTCTATCCAATCGGCGTTGCTGGTGACATTCTCGAGGGGGATTGTACCGGTCTGTTGTGCAGAAAAGTTGCTTCCGCTCCCCGGATTCGGATTGTCGATGATTCTGGCTGCGAAGAAGCCCAGTACAAAACAGACAATGGCTGCTCCGATTGCGAACTCGGCCCGGACGAAACTCGGTGAAGCAGCTATCTGCTGGTTTGTTCCTTTTCCTGATGTTTTTTTCTGAGTTGCCATATATCCTCCGGTTAGGCCGCTGCGACCTCCTACGCGTCTCTAATGGAGAGTAGAATGATCATATTTGTCTATTCGGTCAAGATGCCTCTCGCTTTATTACATCGGCAGCGGCGCGGGCTGGATTCCGGGTGATGTAAGGTTGTAGTGCTTGCCTTCATCCGAAGCAATGTGGAACCCATGCATACACTCGAGTACGTGATAGGTAAGCGCACCCGATGCACGGAAAGGCGTATTACGCTTTATCGCATCTGCCATATCAGCGACACCGAGACCTCTGCTGTTCTCAGTGTATCCATGGGTTAATGGCACCTCGGCCCACTTCTCGGCACCGGCTCTTTTTATTTTTGCCGGTCCTCCGAACGAGTTTGGATTCGGAACGCTCAATGAGCCGTGGGTTCCATATACCTCGATCCCAGGATGTTCGTGAGCCCAGACATCAAAGCTGGTGATTATCGTTCCAACCGCACCGTTTTGAAAATCCATCACACCGGCAATATGAGTCGGAACCTCGACCATTATCTTTGTGCCGTACTTTGCTTCGCTGGTAATCGTCCGCTCCGGGAATGAAATCCGTGTAGATCCGGTGATTCTTTTAACCGGGCCGATCAGGTTAATAAGCGCGGTAAGATAATAAGGACCCATGTCGAACATCGGTCCGCCGCCTGCTTTATAGTAGAACTCCGGGTCCGGGTGCCAGCTCTCATGCCCATGTCCGGCAAGAATTGCAGTCACCGCGACAGGTGTCCCGATCCAATTGTCGTCGATCAGTTTTCGGCAGGTCTGAATACCGCCGCCAAGGAAGGTATCAGGAGCACCGCCGACCAGAACGCCTTTTTTCTCGGCTTCATCAAATAATCTCTTGCCTTCATCCAGCTTGATCGAAAGCGGCTTTTCGACGTATGTATGTTTACCCGCTTCAATTGCTTTGAGACACACATCGTAGTGAGCGATCGGGATGGTGAGATTGAGAACGATGTCGATATCCGGATCGTTAATTAGAGCATCTACTGACGAGTACTCTTTCGGGAGCTTGTATTCCTCAGTAGCTTTCTTGGCGCGCTCGGGTATCAGATCGGCACAGCCGAGAAGGTTTATTCTATCCGAAAAGACCGTTGTAAGGTTTTTGAGGTATATACCGCTGATATTGCCGATTCCGACAATTCCTACGTTACATTTTTCCATTTTTGTCCTCCTATAATATTTATTCGGCGCCCTCGAAATCCGATGCTTTCAGGCCGTTGTCGACGGCGACCTGTTTGCCTTCAGCGGCCCAGAGCAGCCCTCGAGTCATTATATCTCTTGCTTCAGAGATATCGAATATGTCGGCATGATGACCGAGAGAAGTGTAGAAAACCCGGCCGTGGCCCCAGCGCTTTGTCCATACTACCGGCATGTCAACACACCTGTTTGAGGAGTGGTATCCTGCGGCCACAGGGAATTTCGTTGTTGCAAGAACTTCTACTGCCGGATCTACATGAAGGTAATACTGCTCTGAAGTAACTTTGAAATCCTGTATACCCTCAACAAGGCTGCCGGACGACAGTCTTATATTTACTGTGTATTCTGTTTCGGCTCCGCCGGGATGTGAAACCCAGTTTCCGCCGGTCATGAACTGCCATTGGACGTTGTTTCGAAAGGCGTCGCACATACCCCCATGACATCCCGCTAAGCCGACGCCCGACGCGACCGCGTCTAGAACAGGTTTGACGAGCTCATTTTTCAGCTCTCCCATTGTCCAAACAGGCGCGATGAGATCAAGGCCATTG
>JABGPX010000153.1 GCA_018644745.1 Spirochaetales bacterium | reverse complement strand
GTACCGATGGAGGTTTTCGGTCCACATAACTTTCGGCCCAATATATCTCTCCGGTCCGGCCAGTCTGTTCCAGCGCGGGATCGGAGAAGGGACATACGAGAAAACCGCCGCACCTTCGGCTTTTAATGCTTCTATATATGTTTCCCTTTGGACTCCCGCATGATCCCGATTATATATCATCGTCATGAGGTGATAGGATGGTTCATCACCTTTTTCGAACAGAGGAAACTGCACCGAACCACAGCTCCCGACCAGGCTCATGAACCGGGCGGCGGCTTTTCTTCTGGAAGCTATTTCGTCATCCAGTTTTTTCAGCTGTTCGGTGAGAAGAACCGCGTTGAGAGGATTCAGTCGGTATGTGTATACAAGGGAATCTATAAATGGCCGTAAGTTATCCGGGAAACCGGACTCGGGTGATCGACCCATATGCTGACCCCCAAGCGAGGCCTTCCAATAGACCTCCTCGTGAGGCGTAATCATATATCCGGCCTCGCTGGATGCCAGGAGTTTGCCTCCCATGCAGGAGAAGCCCGACGCGTCTCCAAAAGTGCCTACTTTTTTACCCCGATGGAGCGCCCCATGCGCCTGGCTGCCGTCCTCAATTACTTTCAGATTGTGCTTCGCCGCGACCTCCATTATTCGGGTCATATTCGCAGGCTGGCCAAAAAGATGTACGACAAGTATCGCTTTTGTACGTTCCGAGATGAGCGATTCTACGGAGCCTGGATCGAGAAGCCCGGTTACCGGATCGATATCAGCGAATATCGGAATCGCGTTATTGTGGAGTATACAGGACACCGAAGCTCCCCATGTATACGGCGTGGTGATCACCTCATCGCCGGAGCTTATCTCGAGTCCGATAAGCGCGGAATGCAGCGCTGCGTGCCCAGATGCAGTTCCCAGACAATGAGCTGCGCCTTGCCAGTCTGCGATTGCAGATTCGGCCTCGGCGATTTCCTCGCATTTCTTGTTAAGGCCTACGGTTGTTCCTTTTTCAAGCAGCTCTACAACCCGTTTTATCGCTTCCTCAGAGAAGCGTGGATAGGGTGGGTTATTTTGCGTAATTAGCGGATTAACGGCGGGAGATCCGCCAAGCAATGCAAGTTTTTCTTTTATCATGGTTTCCTCACTAAGAATATTTATTCAGAATTACGCTTATGGATCAACCCTTGGATGTATCATTGTGCAAATCCACAGGATTCGGGCCGCTACCATGTTGCCCAACTACTTATCCGAAAGTAAGATGGGACCTCGTTTATTGAAAAAAGGAGGCCCGTCGATGCGGTGGCCCTTTGGCGGGCAGAGACCCGTACTCACATCATTGCGGACTCGCCTGGGCAAGAGCGCGGTAATATATCCCGCGGCGACTCTCAACTCGATTGGCCTTGGAATCGCGAATCTCGCGTTAGTGTATTTTCTTAGGTATCGTTTTGGAGCTTCCTCCTCTGTAATAGGTCTTATCGCGTCTGCTCATTCAATTTCATATTTTGCCGGCTGTTTTGTTCTTCGTCCTCTCGCGAGATCACTCCTGCCTAGATACTCCCTCATCCTTTCCTCAGGATTGAACGGCCTGTTTGTTATCCTTGTCCTCATGAGCCCGAGCACCGGATTGGCGGCCCTCTGGATCGGCATGAGCGGGCTGAGTCTATCACTATTTTGGCCGCCGATGATGGGCTGGATCTCGGCGGGTTTAGAGGGGCAGAAACTTAATACGGCTCTTTCTCGATTCAATCTCTCCTGGAGCACCGGGGTAGTCATCAGTCCGTTTATCGCCGGATATCTCACCGAGAGCAGCCGCGAACTGCCCTTTGCCGTCAGCGCCGCGCTCTATTTTTCCGTGTGTCTTCTGGTAGTGACCGCCTCGATAGCCCTGCACAATGTGAAAGCAGACCGCCACCTCGAGCCGAAGAAAACACGGAAGGGCGGAGATATAGAAACCGGCACACCTCTTCGGTATCTTTCCTGGGTCGGTGTTATCAGTACATATTCGGTTATCGGCATCCTCAATGTGGTGCTCCCAATTTACGGAAGGGAGGTCATGGGTATCGCCGAGAGAGCAGTCGGGCTGATACTCCTTACCCGGGGTGTTGCCACTACATTCGGATTCTATGTCATTGGTAAGTCAGCATGGTGGCATTTCAAGACCATGCCGATATTAGGTACACAGATCCTCTTTGCTCTTTGTGTCGTTCTGCTGGCGAATGCCGGCAAGCCGGTTGCCTATTACCTCACGGTGCCGTTCATAGGGTTTCTCGCCGCCTTTACATATTCCAGCAGCGTCTTTCATGGCGTTAGCGGGACGAAGGAGCGGGCAAAGCGAATGGCAATCCATGAGGCGCTTCTTGTTGCCGGACTCATCCTTGGTTCATCTGCCGGCGGTTTTATCTATCAACGCTATTCGATGTCGGCTGTCTATTATTCCGCTCTAGTGCTGACTCTTTCGGCGTTTGCCGCGCAGCTCGTTCTGGCAGCGGTTTTTAAACGGCACGGATACAGAAGCAACGCTGCAGCTGATTGAGCGT
>JABGPX010000440.1 GCA_018644745.1 Spirochaetales bacterium | reverse complement strand
ACAAAAGGGATATCATCGCCATACAATTCGCTCAGGCCCTCGAATTTAGGCGCCAGAGCCTCGCAGGGAGGGCATTCGGTCGAATAAAAATCTACTACCGCGACGCCCTTCTTCAACACATCATTTTCAAAATCATCAGCTTGAATTTCTTTGATTTTTTTTGCCATTCCATTCTCCATATCTCATCATTCATCCTGACCATAGAGGGACAGCCCCAGCTCCAGGAGTTCTTTTACAGGCCTGCAGTCGGGAGAAAGCACTGTCCCCGACAGATTCTTGGCAACGGAAGCGCAGCCGCCGCCGCATGCCAGCTGCAGCTCACAATTCCGGCATTTTGGAATTGCGGTTACATCTCTTTCATCCCATTCATCTACTTTATCTGTTTCGAGGTGTACCTCGGGATAATATGTTCCAAGGGCTTCTTCCGGTTTGCCTACCGTGGCGGTACATGAATAAATATGACCTGTGTAGTCAAAAGCCCATTCGGTTTTAGTGCCGGGGCAGGAATCGAAAAGAGGATCCGGCAGCTCGCCGTTCTCAAATAGGAAGCGGCTGATCGAGAAGGCGGGCCGGTGATACTCAAGGAACTCAGGATTTTCTACCGCGAGTTTATATATATCTTCATAGAGGCTTAGCCGGTCATAGAGTTTGGATTGTTCCGCCTGGCAGTAATGCAGCTCATAATTACGGCCAAGCTGGGTCTTAAACAGCGGATTCTTTGTCCAGCCTCTATCGATGGCGAATCGGGCAAGATCGATCAAACCATCGAAGTTCTCCCGGTCTACCACTGTTCGCAGATTGATAGGAATTCCTTCGGCAAGCGCCGCGTCGATTCCAGTAACGATGCGATCGAAGCTAGGCTGACCTCCTCGCCGGGGACGGCGGGAATCGTGAATTTCGCCGACACCATCAAGGGTTACCTGCACTTCACGGATAATGCCCCGCTTTAGCAACGGTACATACTCCTCGAGAGTAAAGCCGTTGGTAACAAAGGCAAGTCCAAGTTTACGACTGTTCGCCCCCTCGATAAGCGAGGATATGATCTTCCGAGTCTTTTCCCCCGGCAGCAGAGGTTCACCACCGAAAACAGTTATATATTTCTGACGATCAGCAAACGCCGAGTCGACATAGGCGAAAAAGGCATCTACAATTTCGGTATCTGCCATCATGTTCTCGTGGCCGTAACCATCCTGATAGCAGTACGGGCAGGCAAAATTGCAGCCGTATGTGGGCACAAAAAAGAGCTGTACCTCGTCGGTGTCTCTTGCTTCTATGAAATCCAGGTAAGAGAGCCTGAAGCGTTTCTGCTCTTCCGCCGGTTCAACAAGATATCCTTTTTGCACAAAGGCATCTGTGTCTACCAGCCGGTTTTCACGGTATTCCGCGGCAGTCTCGGCATCTAATAAATCTGCTTCTCCGGAAAGAAGATTCACCAGATAATGATCTTCAGAAACCCGCAATTTAGAAAATATGTTGTATTTTGAGTATTCCATACGTTATGTATTCCTGAATAAAAAATCTGCCGCGACACCCTGCGGCGCCGCGGCAGAATCCCTTTAGTCGTGGCAGCCGGCCACGAGGGTAGAGATTTTGGCACAGCACTGAGCAACTTCCTTGCCCTGTGCCGGCTTTTTCCGAATAAGAGACTTTAATCCCTTCTTCATGAAACTCTCCTTGGGGATACATTCTCATGCATCCTCATATATTTTTTCAGCTGCACGAACATCCGCAACCGCAGCCCTTGGGCTTGGTTCCGTATATTGTCCAGCTTACAACCTTGATTGAACCTTTCTCGTAAGGTTCGCTTTCTTCGAGAATTTGCATATCATTAAATCCCGCGTCGGCTATCTGCATGATGTATTCATCCCGGGTTATCGAACCAGCCCAGCATTCGGCAACCGCCTGCGGGTCGGTACGGTACTCCTCAGGAACCGGGTCGGTGGAGTAGATATCGCTCACGACAAAGCGGCCGCCTTTCTTTAGCGCCCTGTATACTTCGTCCCAAACACCCTGCTTATCATCTGCGTGATTGATTGTACAATTTGAGATGATGAGATCCGCGGTTTCATCTTCTACAGGCAGTGCGTTAAGCTCGGCCTTGAGAAAACTCACATTCGATACATCGAGTTTCAGAGCGGTTTTCTTCGCCTTTTCCAGCATACCGTCGGACACATCGATGCCATATACATGGCCTTCGCTGCCGACTTCCTCAGCCATCCGAATTACGTCGGTTCCGCGTCCACTGCCCAGATCTATGCAGACTTCGCCCTTTTGTGGATCGGAGTGTTTGACCGCTCCGCCGCAAGAAAGACAGCATGACTCTTCAGCTAACTCGCTGTACCGCACATCTATCGCTTTTATTGTATCGTTATCACTCATGTAACCTCCTAAAGAACTTTGAGCAGAAGGTCGATGCCTTCTGTTATTGTATTCCGTTCGCGCGTATTCAATGTTCCGAGAATATCCCGTTCGCATTCGAGTTTCTTTGCTTCTATAGCATCGAGACACACTCTGCCGTCCTCTG
>JABGPX010000155.1 GCA_018644745.1 Spirochaetales bacterium | reverse complement strand
CGGGTCGCGTTATCTCCAGAAATCCACCGTACAATTAGCCAATGCGCAGGATATTGGGCCGAAGGCTGCCCTATCCCAATTGGCTCCGGGATACTCAAAGGTAGCCGAGATGAGAAAAAAGAAAGCCATTCCCACTCTCGCAAGGAAGAGGAGCTGTACTCAGGTGATCGAGGAAACCGAATTGAAAGATCGTTGCCGAGCCTATAGATCACATTTACGGTACCTGTCGTGCGTATCCTCTGCATATCCAGAGATGAAAAATCCGCAAATTGATCGCGAAGAAGCTTACGGACTAGTTTTCTATCGATATTGAATTCGTTTTCGTGTAGTTTCTGCATTTCTTTTTAGAGAAGAGCTAATCTTTGTGTATATATGACGACCGCCAATTGCAGCCACCTCTGAAGCTTCCCCGTTATTATAATTTTCCAACATCATCTCGATTTGTGCAACATAACGGCAGGGATGAGCCGCAGCGCGACCAAATGCCTGCCTCTATGTTATTCCGATACTTCCTTCGGTTCCAGTGAATACATCGCTGTCGGCTCAAACCCGTTGTTGTTCCGTGTCTTCCGCGCCTTCATCGAATTCTCTCGACAAAGGATCGAATCCCGAAGCGCCCACCTGGGAATGTATGGAGCTTCCGCCAAGTTCCACAAATCCCTATTCTCTTTCAGGTACACAAAATCTCTGCAATTCCCGAAAAGACATCGGTACAACGTCCGGTTCAGCTGCTTGGACGGTGCTGCGGTACAAGGCCCTATGAAAACATTTGCTGCAGCTGATTCTGTTCCGGCCTTTCATTTTGTATACGGCGCCAAGACTGCTCCAACCGTTTGTTATGTTCCCGAAATGTCTAGCGTTTTTGTTACAAGCTACAGCCCCCATACGGCCCCAAGCCTTTTTGTTTCTGGTTTGAATTTACTCCAAATGCCGGCAATATTCGTGTTTGCTCCGGCTCTAGCAATTCCCCTGGTTTTGGTAGCCGTTGTCAGCTACTATAACTATAGAACAGAATCGTAACCGTATTGATAAAAAGGAGTAAGAAATGCAGAAAAATATTCAGGTAGTGATGTCGTATGGCATATCGGACGGGAATGCAAATGCAGTAAAAACGCTTGCGGAAGAACTGACGGTCAAATGCCAAAAAGAGGATGAAGGCGTTCTGAGTTTCGAGTTCTTTGTAAACGCCGACGAGTCGGAGCTTTCCTTGATAGCGGTTTTTAGGGACTCAGAGGCTGTCTTGGCTCACGAAGAGATATTCGCTAAACATCCTATCGTTGAGGAATTTCATGTATTGGCACCAGTCAAACGTGTAGATGCGTTTGGTATCCCTTCAACTGATTTGACGAATGCTTTTCAAGGGCTTGAATTTCGTAAACCGCTCCAAGGATTCGCAAGGTAACCCGAATAGCTTGTTTGGAGCAACGTAGGGCCAAACGTTCACCGGTTCATTAAAACAGTCTTCAGAAGTTCCGTATTGTGTATAATGACTATTAAGTCGTTTTCTTTTCGGGAACATAACGCTTGCCCTAACCGGACTCAGGAAGCCGCGTCGCGCGGCTTTCAGAGGTACGGTTCAGGGCGTTGTTGGACTATTCTGATGATTGTTCATTTTTGAGTCGCTCTTTCACCCAGAGATATCTCCCCAACTGTTTTCGCTGCTCCTCCGTGGCCAGTCTGTCGAGGGCATTCTTTCCAAGACGGTCCTGTACCTGCTGATAGTACAGACTGGCCGGCGTAACGCGTGTGGCGTCCTCGCCTTCATTACCAGAGCCGATTACCCAACTGGTTCCGCCCGGCGGGGCATCGACTTTGAAATTCGGGGCAATGCAGTTATAGAAACATGTCTGCGTTCCTGCCCAACCATGACCGCCACCTCGGAATTTGGATTCCATGTATTTTCCGGACTTCACATTATCGAACAAAGTTCCGACTGAATAACGGTGATGGGGACCTGCACAGGACTTGCTGTCTAGTCCGAGGCAATCAACAAATGCGTTGGGTCCTGCCGTCTTCTCCTGCGTGACAAACTCATGGCGTCCTTCATGCGTCAGGCAGCGTTGCACGAGGTTCAGTTGCCCATTGATCATAAATGTGTAACGACGAGCCCCTGTGATTTGCGAGGCATGGTCAAGGCTGACACAGTCCTGAACCGTCGCACGCTTACCGGCAGCGGAGACCAGAGAAAAACCGAAATACTTCCCCGTGACGTCACGGACCCATGTGTTTTCGGTGTTGCTCTTGAGCTGAATCCCATTCCATGCATGGTTTTCGGATCGGGATGCTTCCTTAGGATTCCCGTAAGGATGGTCAGGCGTCAGTGCCGCAAACTCGGAAATCAAGCGAAGGTGTTCAATGCCTACCTCCATCACTCGATCTGGAGTTTCGCAATGGTAGATTGCGCCTCCACCAAATTCTTGATCCAGCGAGTGCACAACCGGTGCATCGATGGCAACACGATTTCCCTCAATACCTGTGATCCGCCGTTGAAAGCAGAAATCGTATTCGCCGGGATCCCACCGATT
>JABGPX010000870.1 GCA_018644745.1 Spirochaetales bacterium | reverse complement strand
TTTACACCTAAATTCATATCCTGTAAATTCTTACATTTTATTCAGGAAGCCCTAAATAGATGCGCCCATTAGAGTGTTTTTATAAAGCCAAGAATGGGACTAATCGGATAGACTGATCTATTCGGCAGGCATTTTTGATAGAACGACCGTAAAAGTGCTGCCAACCCCTGGGGTGCTGCTGACCGCCGCTTCCCCGTTATAGAGGAGGGCGATTTTCTTCACGATTGAGAGCCCAAGACCGCTGCCCGGAATAGATCGGGTCTGCTCATTTTTTATGCGTACAAAATCTTCGAACAGTCGGCTGCACTCATCGTCGCTCATACCTATACCCGTATCGTCAACCTGGATGTTCACGGAAGATACAAGTTCCTCGATGTGAACTTTCACCGATCCGTTATCCCGGTTGTATTTTACCGCGTTGGAGATCAGATTGTTGAAAATTATTTCCATCTCATCGGCGTCTGCGAAGAATTTCACGCTTGGTGGAGATACGACCGAAATTGTGATGCCTCTTTCTGCGGCATCCGGTTCAGAAGTTTCCATAGCCAGTTTGACTATTTCGACTAGGTCCGTACTCAGAAGTGCTCTTCGCTTCTGCCCCGATTCTATGCGGGTAAGGTCGAGAAGATCGTCGATCATCTTTCTCATATACTTTAGCCTTATCGCGCAGCGATGAAAAACAGTTTCCCGGTCATTCGGGGAGAGGTTGGTGTCCTGATCATCAAGAACATCTATATAACCCTGTACGGCATTGAGCGGGGCTTTCAGTTCGTGGGCCAGCACAGAAATAAATTGAAACCGCACCTGCTGCCGCTCTGCTTCAAGCCGGCGTGCCTGGATTGAAACCACCACATGCTCAACGGATTTTCGCAAAGTGCTGCGCAGCTCTTCCGGTGTAAAGGGTTTTGGAAGAAAGTCATATGCCCCGCGTTTTGTGGCCTGAACTGCCGTCTCGATTGTCGCGTATGCGGTTATCATAACGACCAGCGGCGGATCCTTTTCGGCAGACAGTTCCTCAAGGAGCTCAATTCCGCTTTTTCCTGGAAGCTTGTGATCGAGAAGCACAATATGCGGAGCTTCCCTATCGATTACGACTGCCGCTTCTTCGGCAGATGCTGCTTCGAGAAGGGTTATATGTATGTCGTTGTCAACTCCCGCTACTGATGTCTTGAAATTGCGCAGGGAGCGGCTTATTGCCGACCTCATGCCCTCTTCATCATCAACAGTGAGTACTCGGAGTGGTTCCACGAACACAGTATAGAGCGGGGATTGTGGGGTGTAAAGAAAAGCGAGCAGGAATGAATCTAATTTGCAATTAAATTCACGAAAAAAACTTGTGTTTTAATACGATGTATAGGATAATCATCTTGTAACAAAAAAAGTATAAATATGGAACACGCAGATAGCGTTGCTTTTGCCGTTATTAGGTTGATTTATGTCGGTAAAGATGATGTTATTGTGAAAAAAATGCCGTAATCACGAGGTGGCAGATGAATGATGACCTTTCAGTATCGGTAAAGAAGACCTGCGCGGAATTTGGCAATGACAAAACATTGCTCATGGATATTCTACGGGCCGTACAGGCGGAGTTTGGCTCGGTTCCGGACGCAGCAATAGACGCGGTGGCGAAGGCTGTATCTATTCCGCGGGTGGAAGTGGAGAGTACCGTATCTTTCTACGCTTTTCTCTCCAAAGAGCAAAAAGGCAAAATTGTCATTCGCCTTTGCAACGACATCATTGACAGGCTTCAAGGTGTCGAAAAAGTGGCGAAAGCCTTTAAGGAAGAACTTGGAATCGATTTCGGAGAGACTACCGACGACGGACTCATAAGTCTCGAGTACACTCCATGCATCGGCATGAGCGATCAGGCGCCGGCGGCGATGGTCAATGACGTAGTCGTTACCTATCTATCAACCGACAAGGCCAGAGAAATTGTAAAAACTCTCAAGAGCACCGGTGATCCCGCAAAATTGATCAATCGGCTTGGCGATGGAAACAACGCAAACGCTCTTGTGAAATCGATGGTGCATAACAACATTCGTAAAAAAGGTGCGGTAATTTTCGCCGACTATCCCGATGGAGCAGGCCTGGAGAAAGCTCTTGCGATGAGTCCCGTTGAAGTTATCAGCGAAGCGAAAACCGCGCGACTTCGAGGACGCGGCGGAGCGGGGTTTCCGGCAGGAATGAAATGGGAATTTACCCGGGCGGCGGAGGATCCTGAAAAATACGTTATATGTAACGCCGACGAGGGTGAACCTGGCACATTTAAAGATAGAGTATTGCTTACCGATTATCCTTCCAAGGTATTTGAGGGGATGACAATCGCGGGTTACGCGATTGGCGCTCAAATCGGAATAATGTACCTTCGCGCTGAATACGCGTACCTCACTGATTTTCTCAATGATCTTTTGGCGAAAAGACGTGAGGCCGGTACCCTTGGGAAATCGGTTCTGGGGAACGATTTTTCTTTAGACATCCGGATTCAGTTAGGCGCGGGTGCATATATCTGCGGTGAAGAAACTTCG
>JABGPX010000156.1 GCA_018644745.1 Spirochaetales bacterium | reverse complement strand
ATGTATATACCGCATCGGTAGGACCGTTCTCGAGTAATTGGGACCGCGCATGCGAGCTGTATGCATATATCAAGGGCGGGACCGTCGACTATGGAGAGGCTCATGTTTTAAGGTTCGGGCACAAGAGGTATGGCAAAACTTATCCCGGTGTTTTTCCTCAATGGGGTGAAAACAACAAAATCCACGTCATCGGGCACAGCATGGGGGGGCAGACCGCGCGGCTAATGGCCTACCTTTTGCGTCACGGTGACAAGGCCGAGAGAGAGGTTTCGGGTAATAACTGCAGCGCCCTCTTCTCGGGGGGTATTCAAGGAATCGCGAGTATTCTCACCATATCAACCCCGCACAACGGAACAACTTTGATCAATGATATTGATATTATTGATCGAATCATCAGCACCGCGGTAACCGCAATGGCTGCCGCCGTAGAAAGCAGCCTGTTCCCTGAGTTCGATCTGAAAATGGATCAATGGGGCATCACCAGAGCCGAGGGAGAATCTCTCACGAATTATTTCATCCGCGTGAGAAGTCATTCCATATGGACCGAGCATGAACAGGATTTTTCGCTCTGGGACGTGTCTCCCGCCGGAGCGTCCGCTTTGAACAGATTGGCTCCCGCCGAGCACGATATTTACTACTTCTCGTGGGCAAATGAGGAGACATTTCCGATACCTCGCAGCTCGATCGAGATTCCCGAAATCAGCATGTTTGCACCATTCATCCCCAGCGGTTTGTTCATGGGCTCCTATCGAGGAAATCCAAACCTGGGGATCGAAATTTCCTGGGCCCAGAATGACGGAGTCGTGAATACCGCTTCAATGATTGGACCAATTATCGATTCAAATGATGTGATAGTAGAGTATACGGGAACAGCAGTTCCGGGGAGATGGCACTACATGGGGCTGCTCTCTTCCATGGATCACGCGGATGTTCTTGGTATTCCAACCGGAAACCTGGAAACCCCGTCTGGATTCCAAACAATCACAGACTTCTACCTTCACCTATGCAGCATAGCTCTTGGCGTACCGTGATATGGCGGCCTATATGACTACCGGCTTTACGGTATATAGTTCTCCCTCTTTCACTAGGAACTCGACGAGGGAAGTACCATACGTCTGAGCAGGCGGCCTGCCGGAATCGTCGATAATTTCAAAATGAGCACCGCCGTGTTTTATCCGGCATATACCAGTTTCCATCGTAACTATACTTGCAGAAGTTAAGGCGGAATCGGACCATTCAATATCAATCCTATAACCGCCTCGAGCACGAAGCCCGCGCACCTTACCCTCGGGCCAGGAATCAGGGAGAGCCGGCAGAAGATGAATCTCACCATAATAGCTTTGGAGAAGCATCTCCAGAACCGCGGCGGAGCCGCCAAGATTTCCATCGATCTGGAAAATACAGGGTGGATGAAGATCTAGCAAAGTATCGGATGCGAAGTCGGTAATGAGGTGGGCCAGGTGAGACATGGATTCATTGCCCTCGCCTATGCGCGCGAAAAAGCAGGCGGTCCAGGCACGGCTCCAGCCGGTGTGCCCGCCGTCGTGAGCGAGCCGACGACGCAGAGATTTAATCGCCGCTTTATATAAATCGGGTGTTCGATCAGGATGAAACTGCTCACCTGGGAAGAGACCATAGAGATGCGAGAAGTGGCGATGCCCAGGTTCCTGCTCTTTGAAATCTTCGTTCCACTCGAGTAAGTATCCTTCCTCTGACAGTTTCAATTCCGGTAGTTTATTCAGAATTGTATTCCACACAGCCCTCTTGTCTTCATCAATTTCGAGTATTTCTGAGGCTTGGACTGCGTGGGTAAGTAAGTCCCAAGTCAGTTCAATATCCATTGACGCGGACACACATAAGCTTACTGGAAACTCCGAACCTGTTTCGACAAACCGGTTTTCAGGTGACTGGGAGGGAACGATCTGAAGCGTTTCATTCTCATCCTCGATAAGGTAATCCTCATAAAAGGCCGCTACTTCCTTTATAAATGGATAAGCTCGCTCGATGAGAAAACTCTTATCCCGGCCGTATTCCCAATGCCACCACATATGCTGAGCAAGCCATGCCGCGGCGCCAATCCAGACGGCCCAGCCGAAGGCCTCCGGAGTAGCTCTTCCCCAGGCATCGGACTGTATTGGGAACCAGACACCCCGGCAGTCATAGAGATCGGCGGCGGCTTTCCTGGCATGAGGTACAAATCGTTCGATATGCTGAAAGAGCGCTTCGGTATACGCCTCCATACCCGCGGGTTCGGTTATCCAATAATTCATCTGCAGATTGATATCGTGATGATAATCGCTGTTCCAGGGAGGGCTCAAGTCCTCATTCCACTTTCCCTGCAAATTCGCAGGCAGAGTCGCGGTGGCGCTGGATGAGCAGAGAAGATACCGACCATAATTAAAATAAGTAAGAACAAGGGACGGATCCGATTTTCCTTCCCGAAGAAGCTGCATCCGCCGATCTGTCGGAAGATCGATTTCTTTCAAAGGAAGCTCAAGAGACATCCCTCCGTAGTGGGTTCGATGCTTTT
>JABGPX010000157.1 GCA_018644745.1 Spirochaetales bacterium | reverse complement strand
TGAGACGAAAGACCTTGAGGAAGGCTTGGAAGGCGTGAAAGACGGCGAGCAGGGCGGCGAGGAGACTGAAGAGGGGAGCGAGGAACAGTCTCAAAAAGATGAGGCGGATAAGGCGAAACGGAAAGTGTTTCAGGATCCCGCGTTAGGCACCAAAATCGACATAAGCGGATAAAATATGGGCAACGTCCTCCTGAGCGTTTCAATCAATATAGTAATCCTGCTCATCGCATATCTTTTTTTTAGACGCCGGATTCGGCGTTTGCTCAATGGAGCCGAATTTGTAGACTCGGTAAAAGATGAGGTAAATCATCTTGTTGTGGAACTCAATCAGAATGCTGACAGGAATATTGGCATTCTGGAAGAGAGAATTGTCCGCCTTAAAAAGCTTGTTGAAGATGCAGACAAGAGAATTTTGCTGCTTGGGAAGGAGCGAGAGAAAATGAACATCAGCGTTGATGTATATGATCGCTTGAAACGTTCGGCGCCGCTGGTGGAGAATATTCCTCAGAGCCCGATTATCGAATCGGAAGTTGAATCTACGCCGGCGATTGAGGAAATGACAGGCGCGGAGGAAGTTATCTATCTTCACAGACAGGGAATTGATTCCAGACTGATCGCCACGAGAACAGGTTCTACCCTCGGAGAAGTGGAGTTGATAATATCTCTGGAAGACGGTAAAAAATAGATTCATGGAAAGTAAAACTGATACATTGAGAAATCGTTTCTTCGAGGATGCCCGGGATTTTCTGGTTCAGGCGGATGCACTCATCTCCGGGTCTCCTGAAGGCGTAGATGAAGAAAAGGTCAACGAGCTGTTCCGATATGTACATTCCGTAAAATCCGAAGCCGCTCAATTGGGCTACTCGGCGGTGAGCGAAGGAGCAAATTCTCTTGAGGAGCAACTGGAAGCCGTCCGCGACGGTGACCTTAAAACTGACGCGCGTTTGCTTGCGGATATGAGAAAGCAGTTTGAGAGTTTGAATGATATAGTACGGCATCTGGAGAACCAGGAAAAGAATAGCCCTAATTTCGCTCAGCCTGAGTTCAATATGTTCGAACAGCAGCTCCTCGAGGAAGCAAGCAGGAGAGGTGACGGTTTTTATCGCATTCAATGCGATCTAGATCCGGAAACTCCCATGAAACAGGCTCGGGCATATCTGCTTCTCAGCAATCTTGAGCAGATTGCCAGCTTAATCAGAACCGAGCCACCTATAAGAAGCGAAAATGATGATTTATTCGCCACGATAGTTGTATATCTCACCGCCGAAGTTACGGAATCGGAGATTTATCAGGCTCTAGATGTAGATCAGGTAGTAAGTTCCTCTGTCGATCTGCTCAGCTACCGCACTTTTTCTCCGGTTTCATCACCTAAAAACATGGCTGACGGTATTGAGCCGGAACTTCAGGATCTGCAATCGCTCTATAGATTGAGCGGGCGAAAGTTGAATCAATTTGGCGCCTATATCGATGAGATTAAAATTACTTTGCGAGAACTCGATCTGGATTTCGGTAAAAAGGTTGAGTTTCCGCCGGAATTGCGAAATCGTCTGTCTCATCTTACTCAACTCACTCAAGGCTTTTTTGAGGAGATACGTGCGATTCGCACAGCGCGAATGGATGAGGAATTCCAGCACCTCAAGGGATTGGTGGAAAACCTGAAAGATCAGCTCCACAAGGATGTTAACCTCGAGGTTACCGGCAAAGATGTGGAAATTGACCGAAGGGTTCTCATGGTGCTTGCTGATCCATTGACTCACCTGATCAGAAACGCGATCGATCATGGAATCGAATCCGCCGAAAACCGGCGTAAATCGGGAAAGAGCCAAAAAGGCTTAGTGTCTGTTGCGGTGGAAGAGGCGGATGATCGAATTGAAGTAACCGTTCGTGATGACGGCGCCGGGATTGATGAAGACGCTGTAAGAATAAAGGCGGGCGCTCCTGGAGAGATAGAGCAGGCCACCGATCTTCTCGAACTCATCAGCAGACCCGGTTTTACCACAAGAACCAAGGCTTCGGATCTTTCCGGGCGGGGCGTCGGGCTCGATCTTGTCGTGCAGCGTATCCGTTCCGCCGGAGGCGCGGTAGTTATGAAATCTGAGCGGGGAAAGGGTACTAGCTTTACTCTTTCTCTTCCCAAAGGCCCCTCTTATTCCCGCCTTCTCTTCTTCCGCTATAGAAGCAAGCTCTACGCGGTGCCGAATCAAGCGGTTGATTCGGTGAGTAATATCACAAAGGGAGATCTGAAACGAAGCGGATCCGGCCGTATATACTACAAAAGTATTCCTGCATACGCGGGAGAACATATTGCCAAAATTGGAGAGATGAAATCATACGGCTCTTTTGCCCTTGTTCTGTCGTATCTAGGCGACAATGGCTGCATGCTCGCAGACGACGTGCTCTTCGAGCATGACGTTCCGGAGGAACTCCTTATCGAAAGAGGCCGTGATACCAGGAAGCAATTTACCGTAAATCTTGGTACCGGCAAGCAGCAATTTACCTATCTTTCACCGCAATTCATTCGAACTGAGTA
>JABGPX010000158.1 GCA_018644745.1 Spirochaetales bacterium | reverse complement strand
AAGTAACTGCCATCAAAATGATCAAAAAATCTCTGTACAGTTGACATATTAGGTCTAATTTTATCAGTTGCGCTGACATTATTCAAGGAAGATGCGTAGAAACCACATTAGCACAACCTCAAAGGATGGCAGTTTCACTTTCATCCGGCGGTTGTTGACGGTCATAATGTTATATGGGGGATCCCAGATTATTAGGGTGTCTTGATGCTATAGAGAAGCTTGGGAACCTTGATACAGGTAAGCGCAGAATAGGTAAGATAATAACTAAGAAGAATTACAAATCCTTAAGCAACTGTTCTATTATGAATCCGGATTTTGAAAGTGGAAATCTGAATGGGCGGCAAGGGGCCGAACAGGTATGTGATATAACAAAAAACGGGAGTATGGAACAGAAGATCGTCCAATCGACGCCCGTTGTGTGTGGGTTTACGGAAAGGCCCGACAAGGTACCTCGACTGACTACTCTTTAGGCTAAGGAAAGCGGATACGGAGGTTCGCATATGTAGAGTGGGAAATTTTTCCTAAATACCACGCCGCGATTTGGCCTGAGATCGCGGCCAAAATATCTGAGTGCAATATCAGGAATTATTCGATTTACCAAAGTAAGACCGGAGAGATTCGAGGAATATAAGACTATCATCTCCTAGTATTGATGTCGTCTCAAATCACCCTTATGCTGTCAAAAAGGAACGCACTTGGAACTACAATATAAACCGGATTTCGGCAGAGCAAAAGATGTTTGGACCCACTTCTGGGAGGGTGAGATAATACATCGCCCGCCGGTATTAGGGAGCGTCACGAAACAAGGCTCTACCGCTATTGATCCCTCGCAGGATCGCTACTTAAACGCGGTGGCAGGCAATACCGGCAGACAGCTCGAGACCATAAATCGGTGGCTGGAAAACTCCCTTTTTCTCGGTGAACAGATACCGTCATTTTCCCCAGATCATGGACCGGACCAAATGGCCGCTTGTCTAGGGTCGAAATTGGTGTTCAATCCGGATTCAAAAAATCACACGAATTGGGCCAAACCGGTCGTGGACAACTGGCAGGACTTTCTGCCACTGGAACTAAAAGAGAGTAATCAGACCTGGCAGAGCCTTCTCAGGTACAGCACAGAATTAAAAGAGCACTCTCTGAATAGATATCTGGTTTCATGTATCGACTTCCATACCCACTACGACGCTTTGGCCGCGCTCAGACATAACGACAAGCTCTGCATGGATTTTTACGACTGTCCTGATCTCATTGAAGAGGCGGCCGCACAGGCTTCCTCCCTCTTTCCAAAGATCTATGACACTCTTTATGCGGCAGGGAACATGGGAGGGGACCGGGGAAGCATCGGCGCACACCCATTCTGGAGTGCAGGAAAGTTCGGTACTATACAATGTGATTTCATAGCCCTTATAGGTCCGGAAATGTTCAGGCGTTTTGTCATGCCGGCAATCGGGGCGGAGGCGGCCTTTCTCGATCAATGCTCTTTTCATCTCGATGGACCGGCAGCTCTGACCCACCTTGATGACATTCTCTCGATACCGGATATCGATGTTATCCAGTGGGTGCCCGGAGCCGGTCAACCGCCTGATCATGAGTGGGTGGATCTGATGAAAAAGTGTCAAAAGGCAGGCAAGGCAATATGGGTGCGCGGTGCAGATCTTGATCGAATTAAGGTGCTGCACCGGGAACTCGTGCCGAGTAAAGTCATCTATTCGCCGACAGCGGAAACGCAAGAGGACTTCGAGCAAATACTCAAATGGCTGACGATAAACACATAGCGAGGAGTTTGATCTAATGAGCCGAAGCCGATTTATGGATGCTCTGGAGAGAAAAAACGCGACTGGAAGCTCGATCTTCGGCACTGGTACCTCAATTGTGTGCCGTGACCTCATGGACAGAGTCGGAGTCTCCTTCCCTGAAGCACATCTCGATGGAGAAAAAATGGCAAAACTGGCCGAAGCCGGGCACACGGTCCTTGGCTTTGATGTAGTAATGCCCCTCTTCTCGGTCTGTCATGAAGCGGCGGCCATGGGCTGCAATGTAAACTGGGGAGACTCTGGAAGAATGCCCGAATCCGGTAAGCCGATCTTTCGTGACGAGGATGACATAAGAATTCCGGCAGACTTGCTCTCAAGGCCCGGCTGCGCGGTTCCCGTGGAAGCGATAGGGTTGCTTAAAAAGCGGCTTGGTGACGACGCGGCGGTGTGCGGAAAAGTGTTCGGCAGCTGGACCCAGGCGTATCATTACTTCGGGATTGAGAATTTTCTCATGATGACAATGGATGATCCTGACAAAACAAAACGGATACTAGATAAACTGGTGCCGGTATCCCTTGCCTTCGCCCGTGCCCAGCTCGACGCCGGGGCGGATTGCCTTCTTGTCGGCGATCATGCCACACGGGATCTGTGCAGCCCCAAAGCATACGAGGAGTTCCTGGTGCCGCTTCACACGAGGTTGGCGGAAGAGATCAAAGCCCCGCTGATGCTACACATCTGCGGAAACACCTCCGATCGCATCGGCATGATCGCCGAGACCGGAATCG
>JABGPX010000686.1 GCA_018644745.1 Spirochaetales bacterium | reverse complement strand
TGCTGGGTGGTCGCATAGGCTGTACCCGCAGCAAATATTCCCAGAACGGCTAGGGCAATTGCTTTTTTCCAATGTTTCATCCAATTTCCTCCTCACATTGATTGTTTTTTGCACAATTTCTTGTACGACCTTGTTTGTGCTTCCGGCTGGGTTGCCGGGTTTTTAATTCCTTTTCGTTTCTCCCTCCCTATTCAAAGTTGCTATAATTTGTCTCCTTTTCGGCTGGATTTTCAGCCGGTTGTTTTATCAGCTGAATCGTCTAGCCAAAATGGGAAAACTTTGCCAAGCAGATATAAAAATATAAGTGGCAGGACCATGATAATGATTGCAGGGATAATGCCTTCTTTTTCAACCATGCGCTTGAAACGCTTGAGAGCCTTCTCAAGTGGCTCTCCCTCGTCTATTCTGATCTCGGCGATAGAAATCACCCCCTCTTCGGTTAGTGCACAAGAATTTGCTCGAAAACTCCTTCTTTGTCAAGTAGAGCGAAATTGGTCATGGCGTCAGGATCCACCGAAACTCCGCCGATACTGAACTCCCAATGAAGATGCGCCCCTGTTACCAGACCTGTCGCACCCACAAGTCCCACGATCTGTCCCTCGGAAACAAACTCGCCGGTAAAAACCTTCAGCTCATCAAGATGATAATAGATGCTGAAGATCCCGGGTAAATGCTCAATAATAATCGAGTTGCCGGTAATAAGCCGCTCGGCCGAAAAAACGATCCGGCCGTTTCCCGCACTATAAACCGGCGTTCCCACCGGAGCGGCAAAATCGATTCCTGTGTGCACCGAGTGGGCTATCCCGCCATCGGCATAGAGAAATGTGCGGCTGTCACCGAAATAGGACGTTCTTACGCGATTGCTCAAAGGTGTGCCGAATGCTGTGGTATGGTAGATTGAGCCGGTATTCACCGACGAAATAATCTGCCAGCGTTCGGCGGCCTCACGATTTCTCCGAGGATCCTCGGTTTGCCTTAGGTCCGACATATTAGAAGTCAAGCTGATGTTTTCCGACAAAAAAACGCCTGCCTGGATAGATATCGGACGCAGAGCGTCTAGGAGTTCACCGAGATGGGTAAGAGCAAGGTAATATTCTCCGGTGGTAAGGTTGTGCGGAATTCCGAGAACTGATACGGCGGATTCTACTCCGTTGCGGCCTCGGATAGGGAAAACCAGGTTTCGTGCCAGGATGCGTCCATCCGAATCGTGAAGCTCCACGGAGGAATCGGCCGGAACATCGCCAATCGGTACAAAAACCGCAAGAACGCCGCCGGCGGCACAACCGTCCGGCGGAGAAACTAACATATCACCATATCCCGGCAAGGGCACCACCAAAAGAGTCAAGGCGAGGGCCAAAACCCTCTGAATCACTTTGAAATACCGAGAATTGTGAGTTGAAGATTATCCTGATTCTGAAAAGTATTAATTCCGAGCTTGAAGACTATATCGACGCGGTCCATTTTAGCGAAGTCTCTGCCAACCCTTTCAGCGGCATTCCAGAATACCGCGGGCCATTTTGAGCTGCCGGTATCTATCAACATACGAACATGGCTCTGCTCTTTCTTCCCCATAATTGAGAGATCCGCGATTTGCGCGTCTTTCACCAGAAAAATGAGCGGAGGATTTCCTTCCCCGAAAGGCTCGAACATTTCCAGAAGTTCTCGAAGACGGGGGGTCATATACTTATCCGGTAATTCGGCATCTATGGCGATGGGTGAGTCTTCCTCAGTCTCATCGAGTTCGATTCCTAATTTCCCGATCTTCTCCATAAAGATTTCATAATTGCCCGGTTTGAGACTAAATCCCGCGGCATAATCATGTCCGCCATAGTCGATAAAGAGATCTCCCATGCGGTCGAGAAGCCTTTTTACATTCACGCCGTTGGTGCTCCTTGCAGAGCCGACTGCTTTGTCTTCAAGTATGGCAATTACAATGGCCGGCACATTGAAAAATTTCGCATATCGAGCCGCCAAAATTCCGGTAATTCCTCTATGTATTTCTTTGCCACCCACGACCATGAACTTGCCGTCCAGTTTCTCGTGGCTTTCTTTGGCCGCGGGCAAGGTTCTTTCCCAGGAATCATCTCCAAGTTTCTTCCTTCGATTGTTTAGTTGAACAATTTCATCAACCAGATCGACCTGCTCCTGATGATCGGTGCTAAGCAGCAATCTTGCAGCCACATCCGGAACTCCAAGACGACCGGTTGCATTGAGAAGAGGAGATACCTGCCACCCTATATCGCTGGTGCTGATTTTTTTTCCATATAAATTCTTTTTAATAAGCAATTCACGTAAGCCTTCTCGCTCGGTGGAAGAAAGCACTTCCAAGCCAGCTTTTACCAGGACTCTATTCTCATTGCGCAGGGACATAAGATCTGCCAATGTTCCGATGGCCACGAGATCGAGGCAGCGACGATACTCCTGTTGAAAACGGTCTTCGCTGCTCGTAATATACCGGGAGAAAAGTTCGAGAAGTATGTCGATTTCCCCTGCAGATTCGGCGTTATCCGCGACGCCTCGACCGCTTTCTTCAAGAATGC
>JABGPX010000159.1 GCA_018644745.1 Spirochaetales bacterium | reverse complement strand
CTGCCCGTCGACGGCCGGGTAAGCGGGAATTTCTCGGTATCTGGATCGCCTGAAGCCCCGGATGTCCAAGTGGCTGTCAGCCTCTCTGATGGGCTTTTCAACGGCGATAGACTATCCGTCGATGCTGCGGTTGATCTGAATCAGGAAGGACTCAGTCTCGATAGCCTTAATATTTCTTACCTTACAAACCAAATCAGAAATGCTTCAGGCACTCTTACGTTCGCGGATGGTACGGCGTCTGCTTCCGGTGATTTCTTCGGCACCTTTCGAGACCAGATACTCAGCTCCAAGCTTCGGTTTAACGGTAATTTCATAAATGAAATCAGTAGGTTAACCCTATCTGAGGCGCTAAAGGCGGATTTCGGCGGGCTCATTACTTTCGACAATATCAAGATCGGCCCTGAGGGTTTTGAGCCGTGGTTTTTTGACATAGCACAGGAGGACAGGATACTCACGGTGGCAGGACGGCGGGAGAACTTGATAGACGCGGTCATCCCGATAGAATTGGTTATCGCCAATGATCGATCTTTCACCATTACACTTATGAGTCCTTTGCCGGTATCAGGAACCGCAAGAGGAGTAATCGTGGGGGGAGATATTGAAGCTTCAATCCAGATCGATACCCTGGACATGGAAGGTATGGAATCGATTCTCGTAATTCCCTTTTTCAACATTACTTCAGGAACCGCCAGAGGTACTTTGCAGGTCTCCGGGCAATTAAATGACCCTGATATCTATGGAGACCTGCAAGGCCGGGATCTTCTGGCGAATATTGAGGTCGTTCCGGAAATAATCGGCCCCTTCAATGCAAAATTATCTTTCAAAGGCAAACAGCTTCTCATTAATAAAACCCTTTTTAGAATTGGTGAAGGCAGTGTGGAAGGGGAGGCAGATTTTACGATGGATCACTGGCTGCCTCGATCTTATCGAATCGATTTACTTACCGTGGACGCTCCCGGTATACATGTCCGCAAAGCATTTGGAAAGGTCGATGTCGATGGATTCGCCGAGGGCTCTCTCCTGGTTGTTGGTGACCCTGTGTCAATAGAGTTGAGCGGAACTCTCACAGCGTCGGATGCCACCGTAATAATTGGCGACAAACCTCCGCCGCGCGACCGAACAAATACGCCTGTTATTGCCGATATTCGAGTAAATACCGGCACCAACGTGGAGTTTCTTTGGCCGACACGAAATGTGCCGATTTTGAACGCTATCGTGGATACAGATCAAACATTGGCGGTAAAAAGTGATCCTCTTGCAGGCACTTTGAAAATAGAAGGAAATATAGCGGTAATGCGGGGACAGGTATATTATCTTCAGAGAAATTTCAGAATTACTGAAGGCAGCGTTTGGCTTCAAGAGGATGAAAATGTTGTCGATCCGCACATAACCGTCAGGGCCGAACGTAGAGATCGGACCGACGAAGATAAGGATCTGAGGATTTTCCTCGTCATTGAAAACCAGCCGTTCAGCAAATTCAGTCCGAGTTTTGAAACAATTCCATCGATGTCGCAGGCAGATATCTGGGCACATTTGGGACAGGATCTGCGAAACGAACTCACCGGTGAGTATACCGGACTGGAGTCTGCCCTTCTGCTTGGGAGTGACCTGCTGAGCCAATTCACGATAATGAGGACTTTTGAACAGAGAGTGCGGGAGGTGTTCAACCTCGATTTATTCTCGATACGTACGCACATCCTGCAGAACTTAATCGGCGAACGCCTTCTCACAGGCCCTGATACGACGCCGTCAATTAGCAGGTACCTTGACAACACCACCTTGTTTTTGGGAAAGTACTTCGGAAATGATATCTTTATAGAAGCAATGGTACGTTTACGTACTAATCAGGCGCTGCTTTTGAACTTGAATGCCGGTGACGATCTATCTGTAGAATCTGAGATAACGTTCGAACTCAAGACGCCGCTTTTTTTACTTGAGCTTTCCCTGCTCCCGAATTTTCTTGATCCGCTGTCTAGTATCACCAGAGCCAGACTCGGTTTATCGTGGAACTTTTCTTACTGAGGAGTAAATATGCGAAAAGGAATCTTAATAGTACTTATTTTGGTCGTTCCCATATCCTTTCTACCTGCCCAATCGGAGGAAGATTGGTACATAGGTAAACCGATTGAGGATATACGCTTTGTCGGCCTTGAAAATATATCCGAAAATGATTTGGAAGGTATTATAGCACCGTACATCGGCAAGGAATTCCAGAACTCACTTTTCTTCGATCTTCAAAGTGCCTTATTTGCTCTCGATTTTTTTGAAGAGTTCGTGCCGCAGGCGGTCCCCGCTGATGATACGAAGACCCGTGTTATTATTGAGTTCGAGGTAACCGAGCGGCCGGTGATCTCTGAAATTGTAACTGAAGGCAATCAATCTATTCGTCGCACTGATATCCTCGACGCTATTCTTCTGAAAGTAGGCGATATGGTAAATAACGCCAAGCTTACCGTGGATATAGAGTCAATAAGAAGCCTTTATCTCGAAAAGGGATATCCTGACATCGATCTCGACGGACGTATTGAGCGCTCCGAGGGCACGGAA
>JABGPX010001025.1 GCA_018644745.1 Spirochaetales bacterium | reverse complement strand
TGCAATTGTTCTTGTGCCGTTACTCACTATAAGTACTTTGCTCAAAACCGATCTTGTAAGATTTAGACAGTTAAAAAGGTTCCAGACGTTGTTTGAAACCGCCCGTTTTGTAGATTTGCTCCAGTT
Organism: Spirochaetales bacterium; assembly: GCA_018644745.1. The sequence continues at coordinate 2,421 of JABGPX010001025.1, read as the reverse complement.
TTCGAGCAGCGAAACGGTGCGTATCGGATTTCCGATAGCCGGAGTAATGCAGCTTAGGCAAGCCCCGCTTCTCGGCGTAGGCGGCGGAAATACCAGATTCTTCATGAAAGACTATATTTACAAACTGATGCCCTGGGCAAAGCAAATGCCCGAGGTTGTACAGTATGTAGAAGAACAGTCTTCGGCGGCCACTCCAAGGAATCTCTACGCACGAATAATCGGGGAAACGGGAATATTGGGTTTTTTTCTGTTTGTCTATCTTGTATCAGAGGTCGCACGAGCTATTAGGCCTGTCTGGAAAGGGGAAAATACTCGGGTTAAGTGCTTTTTCCAACGTCTGACAATAACTATCTTGGTGATAAATCTTCAATTCGATAGCTTCGCGCTTCAACAAAACTGGGTTTTCCTGGCGATTGTTACTGCATGGCTTGTAAGGAGGAACAATGAAACAGATTTTGTTCGCGTTTGGAACGCGGCCTGAAGCAATTAAGCTCGCTCCTCTTGTTTTGGCCGCAAGGAAGTCTTCCTTATTTGATCCGGTGGTTTGTCTCACCGGCCAACATCGGGAAATGCTGGATCAGGTAATCGATATTTTCAAAATCGAAGTCGGTTTTGATCTCGATATAATGAAAAAAGGTCAGGATCTATTTGATGTTACGTCAGCAGTTCTTCTGGGAATGGGTGATGTAATAAAAGAGAGTTCCCCCGATATAGTTCTCGTTCAAGGAGACACAACCACCTCGTTCGCCGCGGCGCTCGCTGCTTATTATCATAGGACGCCGGTTGGTCATGTAGAAGCAGGACTGCGTACGTACGATAAATATTCTCCGTGGCCGGAAGAAATTAATCGGCAGATGACCGGGCGTATTGCTGATCTGCATTTCGCGCCGACCGAATGGTCTCGAAATAATCTTATTGATGAAGGAATCGAAAACGATAGCGTCTTTGTAACCGGAAACACCGTAATAGACGCGGCACAGAACATACTTTCAGAAATAGAGGATAATGGAAGCAATCAATATGAATTATCGATTTCTGATTCGGGATATGAAATAGGCACGGAAAGAAAATTTATGCTGGTAACGGGACACCGCAGAGAAAGTTTTGGACAAGGTTTTCTCGACATCTGCAAGGCCCTCGATCGACTTGCCGCTGCCTACCCAGAGATTGATATCGTATATCCTGTACATCTAAATCCAAATGTTAGGAAGCCCGTTTTTTCTTTATTAGGAAATATGGCGAACATTTATCTTATCGAACCGCTTCAGTATCCGGAGTTTATGTATCTTATGAGCCGATCTTATCTCATTCTCACAGATAGCGGCGGAATCCAGGAGGAGGGTCCATCATTCGGCATACCTGTTTTGGTTATGAGAGATACGACAGAAAGGCCGGAGGGAATTGAGGCGGGTACTGTAAAACTGATCGGCACAACTACCATCGAAATAGAAAAAAATGTTATCGAGCTTATTTCAAACCCGGAAAAATATCAGGAAATGTCTCAAGCCGGTAATCCCTATGGCGACGGTCGCGCATCTGAACGCATTTTAAATGCTCTCGAGCGATGGTTTGGTTAGCTTGTGAAGATACTTTTTGTAACCGGCCGGTTTCCTTTTCCTCCTCTAAAGGGAGATCAGGCTGTATGTCTTACCCGATTAAAAGAATTGGCGTCGAGACATGAAATCCACTTGATAAGCTTTATCCGTAGTAAAACTGATAGCAGAAATGCGGTAGAGATTGAACCATATCTGGAGTCTACTACTCTCGTGAAGTTTAATGTTTTCACCGCAATAATACGGGTACTGTTTGGAGGCATTTTTACCTCTTTGCCTTTTCAGGTGCTGCTTTATACCGATGGCCGATTTCGGAGAAAGCTAAATAGGCTCTGCCAGCTACACCATATTGAAATTGTAAACACATTTCTTCTGCGAATGTTTGAGAATGTAAAAAATGCCCCCGGTGGAAATGTGCTGGACCTTATCGACTCAATGGTTCTCAATATCGGGCGGAGAATAAAACGCGAATCAAGGCTCTTCATGCGAATTGTGTTAAAAGAGGAGTTAAGACGCCTTGAGGATTATGAAAAAAAGGTCGTTGCCGGCTCTGACGCATCAATATTGGTTTCACATGAGGAGGCCGAATTATTGAAAGCGTGGGGAAGAGCTGTGGCAGTTCCTCTTGGAGTTGAAAAAGCCGCGAGACATTATGCGCGAACATTTGCCGAAAAGGAGAACATTGTTGCTTTCTCAGGAAATATGTCCTATTTCCCAAATATAAACGCCGTACTTTGGTTCGTTAATGAATGCCTACCGGGACTCAGGGCGCGAGTAAGCAATGTCCAATTCATGATTATAGGCGTTAATCCGGCACTTGAGGTTCAACGGCTAGCGGAGAATCCTAGCGTAACAGTAACCGGGTATG
>JABGPX010001024.1 GCA_018644745.1 Spirochaetales bacterium | reverse complement strand
GCCATCCGAACAAGGTTCGGTTGTATATATCGATGCGAATCCGGATCTTCAGATTGTACTGAATCGAATTGAATCTGCCGGCAAATCTGTCTTCATACCCAAAACTCAAGTCGGCCCGGATATGGGATTCTTTGCTCAGTTTAAAGATTCCGAAGGCAATCGGGTCGGATTATACTCGATGGCTTGAGCGCTTAGCAGCAGGAGCTGCGGTTTGAAGTAACGGAGGAAGGCCCACAGCAGGGCTCTCCTCCGGTGCGTTTTGCATTTATTAATGCCGACGCGCAGCCGACGCCTGCTCGCACTATAATAGCGTCATGCCTGCAATTGAGCTGACAGGCACCGCACTCAATACAAGCATCAGGAATAGCGGATAGCGCGATTCCGGAACGCATCTCTATTACACCTCGAGGGCACACCTGAATACACACTCCGCAGCCGGTGCATTTATCGGAATTAATCGTAAGTGTAGAAAGACCTTTCAAATAAACCATTACAACTCCTAGAAAAATGCCCAATTTTTGAACAAACCGACGAGAACCAGAATGCTGACAGCCACCGCTGATGCCTTATATAGCGGCATCGCCGTCTTTAGCTCTTTTTCCACTCCTGAGATACCGGTAACAGTAGAACTCCCCGTAAAATTTACAGTGATATACGAAGAGATCGCAGGTGCCGCTATACACGCAGCAGCGAAAAGAAATATGTTCTCTTCATCGCTTGGAAAAAAGGCGGCAGAGAGCACAATAGGATACAGCAGACCAATAAAAAGACCTTTGAGGGCAAAGGATCTGAAGGGAAGCAAGGGCAGCAGCAGAGGCCCAAGGAAACCGCCGCACACCAACCCGGCGAGAAGCGCGGTACCGGTATATTTCAGGGCTTCAAAGGCGGGCCGAAAAAGTATACCAGAACGGTCAAGCCCACCGAGTATAAATAAAACTGCCAGAATTAGGAAAATCCACTTCGACGCGGGAACGAGCTCCATAGGAGTAAGGACGATGCGATCCTTCCAATTGAAACGAATCCGCCGCATTTCCTTGGTTGCCTTCATCTTGCTGTTGAGAAACTCTGGAATATCTTTCGCGTCAACGGGTCCAAACACGACGGTGAATCCTGTTCTCTCCTTCACCTCATACCCGGCAACCCCGACCGCTCCGAGTTGCGGAACTATTATCCGACGGTGCTGAACGGCGTCGGCCAGCTGTGTCGACTTAATCCGGCTTACCAGCTCATCGGTACCGAAGGTTCCCTTCCCAGCGGCACACCACACATTTACACCTTTTGTATCCAATACAAGGATGTAACAATCAATGCCGCGGACAGACAATCTGAGGATATCAAAGCTAAATTTGTAGTTGGCGCTCACAAAGATCGGCGACAGGTTCCCCGGTGAACCAACAGCATAGAGCCCCGGATCGACCACATAATTCGACCGCCTTCGGTTAGATATTCGACACATGAACATTCCAAGCCGATCCTTGCGTGTTAAACCTGAGTCTACATGAGCAATCGAACTATTGCAGCAATTTGACACTGAAATCACCTGTTTATTCTTTTTCTTCTATTTGAGTGGGCTTTTGCGACAGAAGCCTGACAATGTTGTCGGCGACATCCCGTATACGCTGTCTGCGGCCATTCAACACAACCCGGTAAATAGCCCTCGCTCCGAGATAGGAGAGAGCAAGTGTACCAAGAGGGAAAAGGATAGAAAACACCGCGGAACCCAGGACTCCCAATCCGACACCGAAACCTACGCCAAAGCCTGCGCCGCAGCCGACGCCGCCGACAAGCCCTCCAAAAACGCCGCCGGCCAGTTGCCCAAGCCGATCTTGTACCCGCACGGATGTTTCGCCGTCTGATGAGGAAACGAGTACATTCATACTCCGGCTATCCCGCGTCGCAACCCAGGCGCTGGTCGTCCAGGTAAGCATTCCGCCGGCCACGCTGCCGGCGCCGTTCTCTCCGGCGAGGTTTGGTATCATCATGAGGATCTTGTTCAAGTCGGCTTCACCAGCTTCGACGGGTACACTTCTCAACTCAACCGGCTCGGTTTCGGCGCCGACAAATCGATTTCGCGCAGCCGGGACAGGCGGGAAATCGAGTTCCGCCGCGGCGCGGCGAATCAGTTCCTGCGAAACACCGATCTCATTGGCTGCCGCGTTAAGATCTTCGATAGTAAGCCCCTCGCTGCTCGGAACCTCAGAATCGTTTCGAGTCTCCTTCTGCAGGGCGAGAGCTTTCTTTATTATCTCCCTTGCCTCCGCATCCGTATAATGCTTTTTGCTTTCGGCCATACTTCAACCCACCCCCACATACCGCCATGGTTACTAAGCTAATTTTACCGGTTCTCCGCCTCTCGCGGCGGATGCATTTATAGCATCGTACAATCCGGCCATCCGCAATCCGACTTCCGGTGGAGACGGATTGGGAATGTCGCCATTTCGCTCAGAGAGAAACGGCTCCCAGGGCCCAAGAGACTCGGGCACATCAACGGGGGAGAAATCCTTTTCACCGTCTCTCTGCAGTTCAAGAGATTCGCCCCAGGCACCGGT
>JABGPX010001023.1 GCA_018644745.1 Spirochaetales bacterium | reverse complement strand
CATCCAGCCCGAGCACTCATTTCTCGCTGGAAACAGCGTCAGCTCGGTGGGGATCCCGGAAATGCACACAGTGCTCAAAATCCTTTAGCGGATTATGTCTTCCAAAAGAGCTTCCTCTTTTCTTGATACCTATGGAGGATTTCCCGGCAGTAGATTCATTTTCCTGAAGAGCCCAAAGAGAGGCGCCCATTGCCTCAAAGCATTCGGCGTTCGGGGGTATTTCTACCTCGGTTATCCTTTTCCTCAGAAATTCTATCAATAATTTATTATTTGAAGAGCCTCCAACAAGCAGAACCTTCGGACTCCCGCCGTTTCGCTCCCGTAATCCGATCTGCCGTACAAGCTCAGAGATTTTTCCTGCCATCATATCGGTAAGGCCCGATACTACCTTCTCCCGCGGTATCCCCTTGTTGAGGGCATGGGTACAATCACTCTTGCAAAATACTGAACACCGGCCGGATACGAGAAAAGGATCATCCAGATCGGCAATATTCCCGACCTCCTCAAGGCCGATATCCATCCTTTTGAGCTGCTGAAGAAAAAACTCACCCGTTCCGGACGCACATTTATTTCCGGTAAAAACGTCAAGGATTCGTCCGGTCGGATCAATCTGGTAAACCATCACCGTCTCACCGCCGGCACTCACGATAATATTCGCTTCCGCTTTGTCCTGAACATGCCTGTATGCATATTCCACCGCTTCAGGCTCAGAGATCGTGGGTGAATCCACTATGTTTCTGAATTTCCGTCCGGTTACCGCGATATTGTTCGTGTTTCCGAAAGAAGGCAGAAGAAGGAGATCTCTAATTACTTTTTCGGGATTCCCCTCATGGATGATAACCGAGCTGTCCACTAGCTTGGGTCTATCGCCGTTCTTCTCCATATGAACATAGGTAACACTTGAGGCCCCTATACAAATACCAATTGCGCCAATTACTTCCATCGGTCCATATTAGCATGTTTTTGCTAATCTGAGGAAAATTATCATGAATAAAAATAAAATTTTTACCACCTGTACCGTTTGGGGCCTGCGCGGTTTGACGTATCCACAAGTTTTAATTCAGCTCCTCGGCAAGACCGTCTCAGACGCCGCGATTTGGATTATGTCGTCAGTTGACATCGGTTTGGCAAAATAGTAACCCTGGATATAATCGCCATCACATTCGGCTACGATCGCGACCTGCTCTGGGGATTCAATCCCCTCTACTACCAGCTTCTTGTGTCGGCTTTTTGCCATATTGACAATACTCTCAAAAAAAGCACGATCATCGACATCTTTGGCGATCCCATCAACAAACGTCTTATCTATTTTGAGAATCTCGACCGGCAGTTCTTTAAGATAACTCAAGCTTGAGTAGCCGGTACCAAAGTCGTCGATGACGGTCTCCAGTCCCAGTGACCGCAGGTCCCGCATCCGACTCATCGCTCGATCCGGGTTATCCATGCTAGTCGTCTCGGTGATTTCTAACCTAAGAGATTCCGGATTGACACTCGTAGTTTTAATCATTCCCTCAATATCTTCCAGAAGGCCTGCGCGTGAGAACTCATGCGCGGACATATTGACCGAAACATACACCCCGTAGGGAGCGAGCAGCTTTGCGGTTTTGCATGCCTCAAACAAGGTCCACTTGCCAATAATATTAATAAGCCCGGATTCCTCGGCAATGGGAATAAACTCGTTTGGTGAAATGAAACCTTTTATCGGATGTTGCCAGCGCATAAGCGCTTCACACCCGTGAAGCTTGCCTTCGACGTCAACAATGGGTTGATATACGAGATGCATGCCACCCTCGCTAAGGTTCCTCCGCATGTCTCCATCCAATTGTAGCCGCCGTTTAGCCCGATTGTGGAGATCTGGATTGAAAAGTAGATAACTCAGGTTTCGTTTTTTTGCCTCGGCCATTGCAGAAAAAGCATTCTGTACCAACTCATCAACCTCGGAACCATCTGCCGGGTAAACAGATACTCCGACAGTCGCTGTTAATAGAAGGTCACCGTTCGCGTGATGATACGGGACGCCAATATGTGACACGAGTTTCTCCGCTACTTTCGCGACATCGGTGGCTCGCGCTACGTTGGTAAGGACGGCTGCCAGTTCCTTATCTTCAAAACGAAATACGAGATCTGCCTTCCTTAGGGACTCTTTTACCCGAAGGCCGCTATTCTCCAAAAGGACATCACTGATATGGTGACCATAAGACTGATTGATTTGTGTAAAGTTTCCCAAACTGATCATAAGCACGGCGCGAAGACGTTCAGATTTTGAGCGATTAGCTTTGTCAATCTCATTTTGAAGAATAACGCTCAGAGATCGCCGATTTAACAGCCCCGTGGTCGGGTCCTTGAACTGGTATTCCTTGAGTCGGGTTTCCAGTGCGCGGATCTGCGTCGTGTCGGTAGAGAAAACCAGGGCATGGGTGACAAAACCGCCCTCCTCGTGCGGGTAAAACGATACATGCATTATCCGCTCCGATGCTCCGATACCAAATCGCTCTTCATAGCTCACGCTTTCGCCGGCGAAACACGTGTCGAGATGCTGCTTTATCACAGTCGTG
>JABGPX010001021.1 GCA_018644745.1 Spirochaetales bacterium | reverse complement strand
CAGATAGTTCTTCGTGTAGCCTTCCACTCCCTGGGTCCAGTATTTGCTGTCATATTGGGAAGTTCCTTCCGCTGACCCGCCGAGAAAACGTACGTTCAGAAAAGCGTCAACTTCGTCTCTCAGCTCAAGACCGGCTCTTACCGAAGCGTCGAGTATTGATCCTGTAAAGGAAAAGTCAGATCCGTTAAAAAACTTCGATGATGCGTAGAAGCCGTCGACCTCAAATCCCGCAAAGAACCCACTGTCAAATCGGTAGGTTCCCCATGCTTTGAGAATTGGAACCGGTCCGAGATTCTGATTAACCGTCATATCACCGGTGACAAGACTCTCGAATACTATCGAGGCGTTTCGCAACTGAAATGATAGGCCTGCTCCAAGTTCGAGCTGCGGCGTATCAATAAAATCGTACAGGTAGCTCAGTCTCCAAAAGGGAAAGCCGTATTTCACAAGAAGACTGTCGCCTGAGGAGAAGGTATTACCGTCGATGACAACATCGTCGCGTATTTTCACCTTTGTTTCTACGGTTAAAGGCTGGTAGAGGAAAATGATATTGTGTCTTTCCGCCAGGATCAGATTTCCGGTAAATCTCTGAACGGGAAACAGTATTTCCTCTCCTCCCTGAGTTACATAGTCGAAGTAGGTTCCGTCTATTCCGAACTGCACCTTATTCGAGAGCACCTTTACAGCACCGGTCTCATAACTTAGCGAAAGACGGTAAGCGTTGTCAGGATTGTTCACGCTAAGTTGAGCGAATGCACCGCTAAAACCCAAGATTGTAAGTAGTGATATTAATATGATCTTTTTCTTGTTCATGTCATCCTCCAGGATGTGTCATTATGATGAGCACAAAATACCTCGTATTGTGATATATGACAACACATAAATGTATTTTTATCACTTTTTGAGGTATTTCTATGCTGTTTTAGCTAAGGGTAGTGAAAAGCGAAGGGACTTGCGGCGCTGTGGCGTGAATCGCTTTTAGCTCTTGCGGTACTCCGCGGCGAGACCAAGGGATATAAGACCGTCCCATGTGGACGGGTTTCGCGAAACACAAAATCTTGTCGAGGCCGTGAGTATGTATCTGCTGGAAGTTTTCGCAAAATCGAAACGCAGATCCCATGGGGTAAGTTCCTCCTATGTATTAGTAACTACATAAGTCTCTGTTACTCCCTGCCCGCTCTCTCCTTCGAGAGCAGGCAGTCGTCTCACATGTTGAGGTTTCCGTTTGTTACCGGCAGCTCCATTCAACAGATGTTACGATCTATTAGAATCCAGGGAAAAGTGGCTGATTCGTAGTCAGATTAATGATCGAATGATAATGAACCAGTGTTTCTCTGTCCAAATTACTGTTCAATGCCGAGCTGTGGGCGATCACTTTCAGAGTCGGTATTTTCTCGGGAATTGCCTTGTCCACTCTGACTGAATGATTGTGGATTCTCAGCTTTTTGATTTTCCTGATAAATGTGCCAAGCAAAAATTTTCTATCTATTAGCATTTCCATACATCTCTCCTTAGGGGATTATGTTTAATTATCAAATCCCTGTTTTACTCAATAATAGGGAACACGTATGCCAGAATTGATCCGGAAATGTCTCAATATCGTCTCAAAAGCAGAAACTTTGATATTTTAATAAGAAACCCCTATTTTTTTTCAATACAGACAGAGATTGTGCTAAAATCAGTTCCAATCTTAACAAGAGGATGATTTCCGCAATGTCATTCTTAAAAGTTTTTTTGTTAGATCATCCCCGAATTGAACTCGACGGTGTAGTTATTTCCTTTCCCCGCCGAAAGGTGCTCGCCTTGTTTATTTACCTTGTGGTCACCGGCAGGACTCACAATCGGGATAGCTTGTCTGCCTTTCTCTGGCCCGAATATGACAGCGCCAAAGCAAGTGCAAATCTGCGCCGAAACCTTTCCATTCTTAAAAGCCTAATTCCTGAAAACTTGCTTCAAATTTTTCGAGATGAAGTTGTTATATCAAAACATCCTGAGCTTTTTTCCGATATAGAGCGACTGCATTTTTGTGTTTCCTTTGCGACAGACCATGATCACCCAGACGACACCGGTTGTGATGAATGTATAGATCTTCTATTCGAGGCCACGGAGCTGTATGGTGCCGGGTTTCTCGCCGGCTTTTCACTACGTGACAGCAGGCAGTTCGATGAATGGCAGACGCTCCAGTCAGAGATATGTTCGCGGGAAGTGATATCCGCCTATCAGATGCTAGTCTCGTCTCTCTACGCGAAAAGCGACTACGAACAAGCCCTTGTCTGCACGGAAAACTGGATCAATCTTGATCCTCTTAACGAATTTGCCCATCGACAGCTTATGGTGCTTCAGGCCGAAAGCGGCAGAAGATCCGACGCACTTCGGCAGTATGGAAAACTAAAAAATCTACTGGAGTCTGAGCTCCAGGTGAGTCCCGATGAGGAAACTCGGAGATTATTTTCCTCTTTGAAAGAAAGTCGGAATAGCGTGTCAAAAAACGATGTATCAATTGCTTCTTTTGCCAATAACCTTCCCGCCCAACCGACTCCTTTCATCGGCCGGGAA
>JABGPX010000408.1 GCA_018644745.1 Spirochaetales bacterium | reverse complement strand
ACGCCGCTTACACCAAAGTCCCGCAGGTAGGTTGCCGCTCCGACGGCGTCGCCGTCATCATTCCTAACCTCGAGACTGATGAATTTGGCGAGTATGCCTCCGCCGCTATTTCGATCTAATACAAGCATTCTCATCGCACGATAAGCCGTGGTTCCGTATAGCTCTAGTCCGCCAGTGAGCGGAGCAGCCAGGCCGATCTTTACAATTCGGTTTAGACTCCACGGAATGGGGATGCCCAGGGTATCGAAGTGCATGTCATTGATAGCCGCATCAATCACGTCCCTCTGTTCCTGGGATATCCCTGCATCAAAAGAATGATAGGGAGCAATTCCCGTCGCACCGTCGGTGATGCCTATTCTCCAGTTCGCCGCTTCGGGCAATGAATTTGCCAGAAACCCGTTGACGGCATAGGTAACCATCGCGCCGGTATATTTCAATGCGGAGGTAAGGATAGTATCCGTAAAAAGGTGGTTCTGATCTGTATCAGCTCCAATGGCGAGTACTGTCGATGCAGCTTCCTCGGCGGCTTCGAATACGCCGATGCTCGATCCGCCGCCCAACGCAAAAATTACATCCGCGCCCTGACTGATAAGATTCTCCGCATCCAATTTCCCTTGGACAGGATCGTCAAAGCTGCCTGTTATAATGGGTGGAAGGACAGTAATGGCCGGCGAGACGGTTTTTGCTCCGGCATAAAATCCGTAGAAAAAACCTCTCACTCCGTCTATATCAAGACCGAATACACCTCCTATAACCTCACTGGTGGTCGCATAAGCCGCGGCGATCCCGGCGAGATAACCGGACTGTTTGATATCAAAGACTAAACCGGCTGCATTTGGAGTCGCGGTACCAGCGTCGATATAAGCGTCGATAACTACAAACTTCGTATCCGGGTGGCTGGCCGCGGCATTCTGGATCGCGTCAACAAACATAAAGCCGCTGCCAATTACCAGGTCCGCGCCGTTTTCAGCCATAGCCGAGAGTTCAGCCGTATAATCGGTTTCAGCAGATACCAGAAAATCGACGGGGATGTCATTGTCTATTCCTGCCTGCAGTAGAGCGTCTCTAGCCTGCTCATTGTACCAGCCGTCGTTAACATCACCCGAAAGAAGCATCATTACGCCTGTGGTATCAGGAATATTGATTATGTAGTTCGCGCTTGCCACTTCGGAATCCGGGGTTCCTGCTTTTATTGCAATTGCCTTTATCGTGAGCGATGTATTGATATTGATAGGATCTACAAAACGTTCCGAACCGGCGGATGGTGTTGTTCCGTCGAGAGTATAGAAGATGATTGCATCTACATCGGAGCACGCAATCGATACGTCTTGAGCGGAATCATACTCGCCTTCAGGGGGAGCAAATACCGGCGTGGGCATCGCGTTTCCGCCTCCCAAACCGATAAGTGATAGGAGTGCTTCGCATCCGGTAAAGGTTACGGCGAACAAAAGAACGACTAGGACGACAAGGGCCTTTTTCATAACGTTTCTCCGTGAGATTTATATAGATTGGACAGGAACCGAATGGGTAGTTTGATGAGAGGATCGTGTTGACACATCATTTTGTCTCTTACAATTTTGATATTGGAATGATCTTATGGTAAAAGTGTAGCACTAGTTCGGACTGAGCGCAAATTTTTCGCTATAAATCGTCGTCTACAACCACAACAGGCCTTGGACTATCGGCAGCCGGTAGTGATGAAGTTTCTGACAGGGATAGATCCGGCGGCGGATCGGTGCTGCAGCTCACCCCATGATGAATTGGTGTAAACGCCCCGTTTCCGAGGCGTTTACATATATACGGTGGTTATTTTTTTGAATCAAGCAAACTCTGCAGCTGATTTTTCCCGTCACCAAATGTTTTTCCGGCATCGGTTAGATGGTCCCGGACGGTTACGCCGGATTTCCCCATCTCCATGCCAATGGCTTGTTCGATTTCTTCCTTTGACAATCCCCAATCGGTGAGGTCGCCGAAGGTTGTTTTTCCTTTCATAATGCCGGCTTCAGAGCTTTCGTCATGCTCCTCCGGGTTGGCCGGTGTCTGACGGATTCCTGAAAGGCTCACCGTGATGTTTCTGAGCTCCTCAAGTTTTTCCGCGCTTACCTTATCCCCGAGAAAAGCTATTGCCGGGGAGGGGAGCAGGGTGCCTTCTTCAGGAGTGTAGGGCATTCCTGTGGCGAGAGCGACAAAGTATCTGATCGAATCCGTACCGATTTCACCGCCATCCATCTCACCGTATTGAGCTTCCAGGTCTTTGGCCATTATCGCTCCGTGATCCGAGGCGCTCTCCATGCCGAACGCCTTGGCCAGATCGGTTTCGGTTACATCGAAGGACGCGGCGATGTCGCTAAAACTATATGAACCTCTGATGTCGCCAGGATTGTAAGCACCCTCAAATCTACCGCTTGAATAACGGGCGGGTATTTTTGATGATTTGGTCTGCCAAAGATCCAATGCCATTGATACCAGTATTCCGCCGATTATGAGCACCAACACGATTGGCGCGATTATCTTTGATGTTAATTTCATTCTGTTACTCCTTCCATCTCAACTGGTT
>JABGPX010000618.1 GCA_018644745.1 Spirochaetales bacterium | reverse complement strand
CTGGCTGGGAAGGTTACCGGTCGGCTCATCGGCTAAAATGAAGGTCGGGTCATTGGCGAGTGCACGTGCGATTGCGACGCGCTGCTGCTCTCCTCCAGATAGCATATTGGGGTAGTGATACATCCTTTCATCCAGGCCTACTTGAGAAAGCAAACTGCGCGCCTTTTCCTTCCTCTCAGAAACCCGCATCCCAGCGTTCATCAAGGGAAACATGACATTTTCGACGGCATTAAATTCATTGAAAAGATTAAAACTCTGGAAGATAAATCCGAAATGCTGATTTCGTATTCTGGATAATTCACGGTCGGTGAGGGTGGTCAAATCACTTTCTTCAAGCAAATATGTCCCCGAATCAACATCATCCAGAATTCCTAGAATATGCAGAAGCGTCGATTTCCCTGATCCGGAAGGACCCATAACGGTGATAAACTCACCCCGCATTATTGATAGATCAACACCTTTTAGTGCCTGGACTTTTGCGCCGCCCCCGAGATCATATATTTTTGCGGCACCTTTTAATTCAATCATTGGGTTCTCCTAAAGTTACAATTTCGAAATCGATAAAATTCTGATAACTACTGGTAATTACATGATCTCCCAGGTTTATACCGGAGATTATTTCCACGTACTGCTCGGTTATTGCTCCGAAGGTTACTCGAGTGCGTATCGCGGTGACACCGTCAATTTTGTATAAGTACACTCGATTGCCAGTGGAAAGGAACGGGCCGCGAGGCAGCACCATGGCGTCGGGCACAACACCTACAATTAACTCAACGAGGGCCGTTCCGCCTGGAAGTGCTTCAAAATCCTCGACATCAACGGATATATCGAGATCTACCTGGGGAGGACCGCCGTCAGGAGGGATCGCAGCGAGCAGCCCGATTCGTTCAATCTCACCGGGAAATACCTGCCCCGATATGGTGACCCGAACTTCCTGCCCGAGTCTGATGTCGCTTATGTATTGCTCTTCGATAACCGTCTCAATAAATGGGTCAAGCGTGTCGGCAATCTGCATTATCGAGGCGTTCTGGGAAATAGCCTTTCCTACTGCTGAGATGGTATCTATGGTCCACACGACCCTGCCTTCAATTTCTGATATAACTGTAGTTTCCTGAATTTGCTCTTCGAGGTCTTTTATTGATTCTCGAATCGCTTGCAGATTGTCTTCACTGTCCAACCTGCTGAGCTCGTGAAAACGAGCTGCGATATCAGCATCCTCATCGTGATCTTCCAGCGCGTGCTCTGAGTTGGCGGCGAGGCCTTCCGCTTCATCTAGAGCCGTCGCGGTTATTGAGCCAATTTTGTGAAGTTCTCGGGAATTTGCGAGGTCTTTCAAGGCATTGTTGAGCGTCTCTTCCAGGTCTTCACGAGTTCTGCCGCTGATGAGCAATGCCTGCTCCCGGACAAGAAGCATTGTGTCGAAGGCCCGGGTACTCTGAACCAGGTTTTGCAGGTGCGTCTCATAGGCGTTTCGCAATTCTTCCGCGTCCAGAACAGCTACGGCCTGGCCGGCAGTTACCCAACTGCCTACATCCACCGCGAGGGACTCTAGTATACCGGCGACCGGGGCTTCAATTGTCGTTTCTGTGCGGGCTCTTACCGTACCGCCGAGCTGCAGGTCATCCTGAATGGTCTGTATCTCGACGGCTGTGCTTACGTAGTTGCGGATAGTGAGGCTCTCCACCTCCGGTTTGAGGAGAAAGTAGGCAGCGGATATCGCAACGGCAATAATGAGGAAAACATAAAGAACTATCCGCAGCTGCCGGCCGCTTCCCGGACGACGTATTTTTACGGCCTTTGATCCCTGAATAATGGATTCGTGATGCTTATTCGGCGCGTCGGTCTCATTCATGGCAGCATTCTATTACTACATAGCAAAAGGATGGTTAAGGCTGCGTAAAGAATTGTAAAGTTTGTTAACTGCGCCGCCTAAACAGCTGCTTTGTCCATATTAGTAAATAAATTTCTGCCCAAAAGCAACGCTAGGAAGCTGATAAGGGCGCTATATGCAACAACAGCGGTCATGAAAAGCCATTGCATATTCTGTGAATCTGCAAATTCCACGTTTGTTATAATGAGTAGGGTAATTGCCGGGGAGGTAATGAACAATATGAGAAAAAATATTACGACCCGCATAATGATTGTATCACTGAGCTTACCGATGAATTTATGAAAGAGAATTCCTGTATACACATAGAGACTTCCGAATCCAGTGAAACAGAAAGCAAGCAGGAAACAGGTTATGATATGTAATTTGAAATACCAACCTGCGATAAAAAACAAAAGCAGACCTTCGAACAGGTGCTTCAGATGAACCGCGGCCGTGGCATACCAGATTTTGACTATAGGTCGCGCCGGTAAAAGAAATATATAAGGCTTCAATAATTCCTGATCCCATTTACCTGCGATGGACAGAAAGAACAGAATGTATAGCGAAAGATATAGTAGATAAAAAATTCCCGTGGGAATATCCCTTAACAGATATCCAGCTACTAGCGCGACTAAACCGACTATCAATGTGGATTTGTCAAAAAGTAGAATACCCGTTTTTCGATATTC
>JABGPX010000447.1 GCA_018644745.1 Spirochaetales bacterium | reverse complement strand
CCGCGCTAACTTCTGGTTTTCGGTGCTTGATCAGCGTCGTTTTTGGTTTTTGCTTGTTTTCCTGTTCCTCAGCCATATGCTCCCTTGCTGCCTCTCCCCTATTCTTCCACTTTGTCTTCGGAGGCGTCTTCGCCTTCCACAGCGGAATCTTGTTCATTCTGAGCGGCGTCTCCGCCGTCATCAGCGGCGTCGTCGCCTTCTTCAAACTCAAAACTTAAACCGACTCCGCAATTTGGGCAAGCGGTCATATCGATCGCGATATCGTTTCCACATTCCGGACACTCATATACTTCTTCCTCAGCTTTGTCATCGGCAAGCTCATCCGTCAATTCCTCACCTGTATCGGCGATTTCTGCGCTCTCTTCCGGCTCGACGGCATCAGACTGCTCAATATCTTCTTCATCGATTACTTCGATATTCTCAGAAATGATTTTTTGAATTACTGCTACTTCCGCTTCTGTTAGACCTTCGAGCTTGATGAGTTCTTCCTCGGTCATTCCGATGAGGTTCTCTATAAGCTCGACTCCGTTATTCTTGAGTTTAGCAACAATTTCTGCGGTAAGATCAGGAAGTTCACCAATTGAAGTTATTTCCTCTTCTTCCACAATGTCGCCGAAAAGCGCGAATACGGCTTTCTTAGATTCTGCGCCTATATCCATCTCTGCGAACTGCTCAGGAGTTTTTACATCGATATTCCAATCGACGAGCCTGTTCGCTAACCTGACGTTCAAGCCCTGCTTGCCGATCGCCAAGGACAGCTGCCCCTCTTCTACCACAGCAAGTGCTTGTCTTTTTGCTTCATCGAACAATACGACCGAATTAACCTCCGCCGGAGAAAGAGCGTTTCTTATGAAATCCCGCGGATCAGGCTCGTATTTGAGTATATCAATTTTTTCACCTTCCAGTTCTCTAACAACTGATTGTATTCGTACACCTTTCATACCTACGCACGCGCCGACAGGATCGACATCATCGCGGTTTGAATACACAGCAATTTTTATCCTGTATCCAGGCTCTCTTACAAGTTTGAAAATCTCAACTGTTTTGTCGTAAATTTCCGGAACCTCTAATTCAAAGATTCTTTTGACGAAATCGGTATGTGTCCGGGTCAAAACGATCTGAAGCCCGGTTGGTGTTTTGTTAACTTCGTAGATCATCGCCTTTATTCGGTCATTAGGGCGGTAAATCTCTCGCGGGGATTGATACCTCTTGGGAAGAACACCTTCGGTTTTTCCGAGATCTACATATATATTCCCGTTCCGTTCTCTCTGGTAATATCCGATGATCATTTCGCCGACTTTATCAGCGTACTCTGAATAGAGAGTGTCTTTTTGGATTTCCCGCAGGGTTTGCTTAGCTTTTTGTTTCGCGCTTTGAACAGCCACGCGCTCAAAATCCCGCGGGTTGACTTCGATGAGAAGCTCATCACCAATCTCACAATCTTCGTTGTATTCGAGCGCTTCTACCAACTCGATCTCTTCTACCGGGTCCATTACGTCATCAACAATGCGCTTGCGCGCGAAAATAAATACTTCATCGAGATCGTCGCTGAATCTTATAACCGCATTTTCAGAAGAACCAAACTTCCTCTTATAAGCTGCGATTAATAGTTCTTCTACGGTTTTCTCTACAAGATCTTCTGAGATTCCCCGTTCGTGTACTATTTGTCTTATTGCGTCTCCGAGTCCAGATGCCATGAATTACATCCCACCCCCTACGGATAGTCTAACTTTGCCTTTTTAATATCTGAGAAATCGATTTTCTGAATTTCTCCGCCTTGCTCCGGCAAAAAATACACAGACGATTCATCAGCTTTCTCTATCTTTCCCTTAATCCAATCATCTTCATCTTCTAAAAGTACTTTCACGCTGTAGCCATGAAAGATAGCAAACTCTCGGGGGCTCTTAATATTTCGGTAAATACCGGGAGATGAGACCTCGAGCCGAATATCCGCACCCTCTTCCTTCAGTTCCAAGCGCGGATATATCGCCTTATAGACGTCGGCACAAGCCTTGACGTCAATGCCGCCGTCCCTGTTAATGACAAGAACAACACTGAATGTGCCGCTCAGGCGGGCGGAATTCACTTCTACAATGTCGTAGCCAAGACCACGTATAATAGGGTCCAGTTCGTCGAACAAAGCATCGCTCGTTTCACTGGATTGCGATAGCATTTATTCGCAACCTCTTTTCGGTTCGTGAGACCCGCTTTGTATCTCAGTCGAACGAGTTCCGTTTCAGCCGTACCCTATAAAAAAAGAGTCGAAAATCGACTCTTCGAAGTCCAGGAAGTTAAGCTGCACATAAGTAAAGTATCAGTAACAGACGGCTACTGTCAAGCGGGTGCAAAGAGTGAAGTTGAATAGCAGACGTTCAGAGGCGGGCCTAATCGATTGCGATTGTCAGCAGCTTCACTTCTTGTGCTCCGGCAGATTTAAGGAGTTCCGCGCATGCGTCTCCGGTCGCTCCGGTAGTGAAAATGTCATCGATGAGCATGACTTTTTCGGGGGCAGTTTTTTTTCGACGGAGTTTTATGTTCCCGCGGAGATTTTGCATCCGGC
>JABGPX010000857.1 GCA_018644745.1 Spirochaetales bacterium | reverse complement strand
CTTTGGATTCATCCTGCCCGACATCTACGGTGCACCAGGCGTAATTATCGCCATTACCATGAGCACTTACCCCTTCATCTTCCTCCTTACATACGGCGCCCTGATATCGGCGGATCCGTACATCGAAGAAAGCGCCGAGATTATGGGAGCTTCCCGATGGCGAGTAATTCGAACCGTAAACCTGCCTCTGGTTATTCCATCAATAATAGCCGGTGTTCTGATCGTTTTCATGAGATCCGTCGGTAATTTTGGAGTTCCCGCCATATTGGGCGGAAACTTCTATGTGCTGCCTACTCTGATCCATTTTCAGGTAACCGGTTTCTTCAACTTGAACGCAGGCGGTGCTATTGCCATGGTTAACGTTGTGCTGGTGGCTATCGCAATCCTGCTGTCCCAGTATGTCACGGCCAAGCGATCCTACATCACCGTTACCAGCACAACACAAGCGGCCAGAATGTCCTCGAGCAAACTCCTAAAGTGGGTGGGTACTCTGTTTTGCGTTGGTGTGATTTTCCTGTCCTTGCTGCCCCACATTACTGTAATCTTCACCTCCTTTACTGAGGGCTGGGGGGGCACTCGCTACCCGACCAAATTCTCATTGGCTAATTATAAAAGGATCTTCGAAGTCGCGCTGGCGCCGATAAAAAACAGCCTTTTTCTGTCCACTACCGCCACGCTGATCGCCGCGGTTATAGGCACGCTGCTCTCATACATCAATGTGCGAAAGAACTTAAGAGCTCGGTGGATACTGGATCTGACAATAATGCTGCCCTTTATCCTGCCCGGAATAGTTGTCGGCGTGGCGATACTAGTCGGCTTTTCCTCCGGCGTGCTTATCTTAAGCGGCACCTGGATGATTCTATCCATTGCATTCTTCATTCGTCGCATGCCTTACATCTTTAGATCCACCACCGCCTCGCTGAACCAGATCGATGTTGCCATGGAGGAAGCCTCTTCCATAACCGGCGCTTCCTGGTTTACTACCTTCAGAAAAATTACCCTGCCTCTCATGGCTCCGGGTATTTTGGCCGGTGCGGTGATATCCTTCTCGACGTTGATGGGTGAACTCTCCACGACGGTTATTCTCTACTCCGCCCGGTGGAGGACAATAACGGTAGCGATTGTGGACTATCTATTCTCGGCGAATATTGGTCCGGCCTACGCCCTGGGAACCATCCTTATCCTGCTGGTCCTGGGTGCCATAACTGTGGCCAACCGGATCCTTGGGCGGAGAATGTCCCAAATGTTTAAAATGGTTTGATACTCCGGCTTTTCCTTTAGCAAAATTGACAACAGGGCTTTCTCATGTTACACTTATTACGTGTGAACACGTAACAAGTGCACACGTAATAAGTGTATCGGGAGGTTCGCATGAATATCACCCTTTCCGCGGACGAAAAACTCATCCGCGAAGCAAGAGCATACGCTAAAGCAAATAATACCTCCTTGAATCAACTGGTAAGAGACTATCTTTCACTTCTCGTTAATAAAATGAGCACTTATGACGCGGCGGACGCATTTGCCGCGGTCGCCTTGGAAAGCTCGGGCAGAAGCGCGGATGGATGGAAATTTGATAGAAACACCATACATCGCTATGACGACGGTGATCGGCAAGAATGAATGGCAAAACTTTTCTAGACACCAATATAGTCGTTTATGCCAACGACTCTGCCGATTCCGCCAAGCGTGAAAAAGCACTCGAAAGCGTACAGGGGCACATCCGCGCTCAAACGGGAGTGGTATCAACCCTGGTGCTCATGGAATATTGCTCGGTGGCAGTCACCAAACTTCTTCAGCCGATTGAAGCGGTTGAGCATCAGATAGAGATGCTCACATTCCTCGAGGTCGTTTCGGTCTCCCCGAATATTATTGCCGCTGGTCTTCGTCTCAGGCAGGCATATTCTTTGAGCTTCTGGGACGCGGTTGTGGTAGCCAGCGCACAGGCGTCGAATTGCCGTGTTCTTCTATCGGAAGACATGAATCATAACCGGATGTACGGCACTGTGCTCGTATTGAATCCGTTCATTTCTGAATAAGATTCTCAAACGCAAAATAGATCTCTATCGAATTTGGTCAGGGTCTCAGCGCCCTGTTCGGTTATGTATACCATATCTTCTACGCGAATATAGTAATTGCCATCGTCCCACAGCTTTGGTTCCAGGCAGAACACTATTCCCGGGCGGATTATTTCTTCATTTGCCGGCACCAGCCAGGGCAGTTCGTGTACCTCTATGCCGATCTGGTGGCCGACATTTTTTGACGGAAGACGGGCCCGGATGTAATCGCCGTAGCCGGATCCGTCGAGAGAATCTTCGATGAGCGTATACATATCGCAGACCCGGGTTTTGCCGGCTTGTATTGAGCCGACTGCGTCGATGACCGCTTTCTGAAGCGACCGATAAGCTTCGATCAAGTTTTTGTCCGGTTCGCCAAAATACAGGCTTCGGCCCCAGTCGGAGCAGTACCCGTCAACTACGAACCCAATATCAAAAAATATTGTGGTTCCAGGCTCCAGCCCTTGGTCGATGTCGTAGCTGAAGATGCTTCCCGTCGGCTCAGCATTT
>JABGPX010000746.1 GCA_018644745.1 Spirochaetales bacterium | reverse complement strand
ACAGAGATGCGAAATATGAGATCTCTCTCCATAAAACGTGACATGATATTACGCAGTATTTCTCAGGCATAGTGTTCTCTCATTC
Source organism: Spirochaetales bacterium (assembly GCA_018644745.1). Next base: position 2,480 of record JABGPX010000746.1, on the reverse strand, counting down.
AATTTCCCTAGGTGTAGTTTCTAAAAGATTCGGACCATCATAACGAAATTACATTTATTATCAAGCAAATACCAAACAGAATTATTGCTGGTGGTCACATCTATTTATTCCTGCTTTGAATAACGCCGCGGTACTCGCGGAAACAGGGACCAGATCAAAAGCAGAAAAGCCAAAGGTATCAGCACGAGGTTATCAATTGCTCCAGGAGGCATTCTACGATTCAAGTGATACAATTGCCTCATTTGTCATTTTAGAATAGTGTTAGTCGTCAGAAAGTAAAAGCTAACATGAACCGCTTTTTGCGGAAAGGTAATGGTACATCAAATGAGTGAGCAAAAATGGCTCGAATTTAAAGGCAGCGACGGCCCGGGCTCCGGAAAGCATATTGTACTCGTGAGCGGCGATGAGGAATACCGTTCGGAAGAAGCACTTCCCATGATGGCGAAGATCCTATCAAAACATCACGGCTTTGATTGCACGGTGCTTTTCGCCATCAACTCCGAAACCGGTGAAATCGATCCCGAATATCAAACCAATATTCCAGGACTCGATGCGCTTGATTCCGCCGACCTGATGATCCTTTTTACCCGCTTTCGCGAACTCCCGGATGAGCAGATGAAGCATATAGTTGACTATGTCAACTCAGGCCGCCCCGTCATGGGGATGAGAACTGCAACTCATGCTTTTCAATACAGCCGCGATCCGAATAGCCAGTATGCTATATACGATTGTGAACACAAGGAGTTCGAGGGCGGATTCGGCCGCCAGATTCTCGGTGAGACCTGGGTTAACCATCACGGCCATCATGGGTTCGAGAGCACGCGAGGGCTGATCAATCCCGCATCCGCGGACCACCCGATACTGAAAGGAGTGGCAGACGTTTGGGGTACAACCGATGTATATGCTGTAGATGAATTAACAGGCAGCCCGCAGGTTCTGTTAGACGGCCAAGTTTTAACGGGTATGAATCACGATGACCCTCCCAAGCCCGACATGTCGACCATGCCTGTTGCCTGGATAAAAGAATATGTCGGTGAACAGGGGAAGGCATCGCGGGTGTTCTGCACAACCATGGGCGCGGCCACCGACCTGTTGAGTGCCGACCTGCGCCGCATGCTCATTAACGCCGCCTACTGGGGTGTAGGTATGGAAGACCGGATTGATTCCAGCAGCCGCGTTGATCTGCCGGGACCGTACGCACCTACTAAATTTGGTTTTGGGACCCATGTGAAAGGTCGTCGTGTGTCGGACTACGCGTAGTTCTAGGACCCAAACTATAGTAAAGGACCGCCTACCGCTTCCTTGCGGCCATGGCACCATCGCGCTTACCTCGTCTATGACAAACCTGGTAGCCCTGCCGTCTCGCCAGCGATCTCCGCTGCGGTCTCGCTCTCTATCTGATTTTATTTGTTCGGGTATTCAGATAATCCAAAACAAAGTCTCTCTCATCGCGAAAAGCATCATATGACCAATACCTGTTGCTATCGTAGTAAATTGCCGTATCTATATCTCCATAGAGCTCTTCAACCTTGTCAACAATTCGGCTTAATAATGAGTCGCTCAGAAAAAAGTACTCATCCATAATGCGGTCGTACTCTTCTCTTATCGGGGATCCGGGAGCAAGTAATCTTTCAGTTAATATGTTGTTTCCATTAACTGGATAATAGTCTGAACGAACAACGCCCAACGAAGCTTCATTATCCCAAGGGAGAAGGATGTACCTTCCGTCGTGCAGCCCAATGTAAAAATTCTTGGCTGCCGTGTCACCGACCCCAAAGTAATTGTGAATTGACAGATAACGCGCAGTCTGTTCGACATCGAAGTTCTCGGACGCCCAGGTATTCCACTCAGAATCGGATAACGACATCGTCTGAATAAGAAGATATGCCAAGGATGTATAATCATCATCACGGGGGATCTTTTTTTCGGAAATATCCTGTATAGGGAGATTCCTCCCCATCGCTCTGAATTGACTCTTAAAGAGCTCAACATCTTCGCTGTTATAGAATTCCCGAAGATTATCCGCGCTGTACATCTCGATTTTTGTGTAAAACCCGAGATAAATCCCATTGAGAAAGAGCGCCGTGTTTTCCGTTTGCGGTGCAGGTATACCTATTTCTCTATATGCGAAAAATGCAAGGCTATTTCGAACTGATGAACGGTCAAAGTAGGATGCGTCCAGAGCATAATCTTTAACACCGTCAGCCCTTAGAACCGAGATTGCGAAGGACTTTTTGTCCCATGCACGGGAAATATTACCCCGGACATTTATTACCGCATTATATATCTGCCCGTTTTCCTCATAGAGACACGCGGTCTCCTCCTTAAAGGTAACCGATTCCATAAGCTGTAACACCGATTCTTCATCCATATGCAGATGTATGTTTTGTACGCCATCGATTACCACCTTCTCCGTTTCAAGGAGACCGGTGCAGCCGAAACACAGAAATGCAAGGGTTGCGGCAAGCCAGGTTCTATTG
>JABGPX010000263.1 GCA_018644745.1 Spirochaetales bacterium | reverse complement strand
ATTTCTGCACACCGAACGCGCCCACCCTTTTTCCATCGGAATCGAATAAATCATAATAGAAGTAGTCGGTGTCTTCCCTGCCCCGGTCGACCAGTTCGAGTCCCCGGGAACTGAGAAATCCGGAAAATGCGCTGTCGGCGATAACCAATTCCATAGCGGCCCTGAGCTCTTCTATCCGGATCTCTTCGGGAGAGCGTACATCAAGAAGATTAACCTGAGCTTTTACCGCGTTAAGTAAACCGGCATTTCGGGGATATTTCTTTTCCGCAACAAGGAAAGAAGATTCTGAAGGTCTAATATAAATATCAAATAACCCGCGCCCTCTCCTGCTTAACATCAAGCTGACAGAGGTCCCGAAATCAGTCGTATTATTCTCAACCAGAAGCACAAAATCATCTGCCTCAAGAAATGCGAGCGTATCTTCGGCCTCGGCGAACCTAAGGAGTTCGGATTCCATACTATCTTTCAAGGCATAGAAAGCGCTAATTTGAGACCCGAGTTCAAGAATGTTTTCCGTTTTGATCTTATCAATACCGAGAAAAGAGCTTTCCCCCAACGGACTGCTCATCAAAATCCCGCCGGCTGATCCATCATATGTGAAACGAAGGTAGATATTCCCATTGAGGACCAGAGACAAGACACCGTCGATATCGGTTACTTCATAACCCGCCGGGTTCATTTCATTTAGTAGGATAGCGGAGAGCGTTTTTATAAGCTCCACGCCTTCATAAGACGCCCGCGTTTCCACAAGCAGATCAACGCCCTGAAGATAGAGAGCCAAATCGTTTCCGTCTTCTCCCTCCGCTTCCGCGGCAGCATCACCGCCAAAACTGATTTCGGTTTCCGGCAGCCGGAGGGCCTTTCGAATCTCATTTGTCTCGTCGACGAAAACCATGAACAGACTCTCAAGATCGCTGCCCGACGCTGAGATATTACGCATCTCTTCAACAAGCGCTTCACTTTGTTGGGTAAAGCCGCGTGAGATTCGACCAAGGCGAATTTGGAATACGATGAGTAGAGATACTATTGCGAATACTGCCGCGCTGGCTAGGATAAAAACCGGCAATCTTGTTTTGAGATTAATGTTTAAAACTCCTCTGGCCGGTGAACATCATAGCCGCGTCGAAGTCATTGCACGCATCGATTACCTGGTGATCCATTATCGAACCGCCCGGCTGGAGCACGGCGCTTACGCCGGCTTTCAACCCCACTTCTATTCCATCGCGCTTTGGAAAAAAAGCATCGGAGATCATCACGCTGCCTTGAAGGCCTCCGTTGATTGCATCCACAGCCTTCTCGATATCCAACCGTATATCAGGATCCGAACATTCGAGCCATGGCTGGTTATAGAGTTCCCAGCAAAGCCTGTCGGCTGTATTTCTCATAGCTTTGAACTTCGCCATTTCTGCGACACCAACTCTGTCCTGCTCCCCAGTACCTATTGCCACAGTTGCTTGATCTTTCACATAAAGAACCGAGTTACTGGTAACCCCGCTTTCTACAAGCCACCCAAATATCATATCTTCCAACTCGCTCTTTGAGGGAGCTCTTTTTACTTTATGAGTTGCGCCCTTATATGTGACTTCCGCAGGCAGCAGATCTTCCGGCTTACGCGCCGCGGGTACATATGACCATTGCACCGCGATACCGCCATCTATAAGACTTTTGTACTCGACGACCCTGCTGTTCTCGAACTCAGAAAGTCGTCGGATATTTTCAATCCTCATTATTCTGAGGTTTTTTCTTCCTGAAAGAATATCAAAACTGCCCGGTGCATACCCCGGTGCGGCAACCACTTCGACATAACTCTCCGATATCATTTCCGCGGTTTCACGGTCGACTTCACCATTCAATGCCACCGCACCGCCAAAAGCCGCTATTCGATCGCCGGCAAGCGCTTTCGTATAGGCCTCCGCAAGAGTCTCTCCACATGCAACACCGCAGGGATTATTATGTTTTACGATTACCACACAAGGCCCATCGGTAAAATACTTCAGAATATTTAAAGCCGCGTCGGCATCGGTTACATTGATCTTACCAGGATGTTTTCCCGACTGGAGAAGCTCGATATCGGACGCAAGACAGAGGCCGGGGTTTATGCTGTGTACTTCCCCAAGAACCAGGTTACCGTTGACCAATCGGTACAGAGCCGCCGGTTGGTCAGGATTCTCTCCATATCTCAGGCCCTTTTTCTCGCCGTCGATTGTCCACGTCGCTTTTTCATAGACCATAATCTGACGACTATTTTCATCGTTTATGAAAGCAATTTCCATTTTTGCAGGAAAAGGATCTTCCTGCATTGTTCGATACATTGATTTAAGGTTTTTTTCTGCCATGAGAAGCTCCGCTATTCTATATTGTATACGGACTCGAGAGATTCCGAATCAAAAGTGCCAAGATATTCGCTGATTAGCGTGTCGTACTCAGCTGTATGCATGAACGCTTTCTGAGCGCAGGCGAATCGAGTTTTAAGAGAAAGTGTTCCGTCGTGAGCCGCCATTTCGCTTATTATTTTGTCGTAGTCACCGGGATCGCACACCGCGGCGACTCTTAGAAAATTTTTAG
>JABGPX010000274.1 GCA_018644745.1 Spirochaetales bacterium | reverse complement strand
GGTCGTTAACCCTCCCGCCCGTGATCCGAGAAGTACAACCTTCGGACCGCGTCGCGAGCGAGGCAAGATGTATGTCGGCTCTTTCTCCTTTTCTGAATCCAAAAGAGTCTCCGCTTTTTTGCGGACTTTCCTGTTTCCCGCCGACCCGCGCTAGTCCGATGCGGAAGAATCGGGCTTCGATTCATTAGGAACTGATCCATGGTGGATACTTCCGCTGAGAAAGAACAGTGCGGCGAGTTCTGACTAACCACTTCGCCCTGTTAGTTCATTTTTAAGGAATATAGGCATCTTTCGATCATGTCAAGCAAAAGGAGAAAATCTAAAATCCCAGATGCACTGCGCAGTTTTGTCATAATTCCACGATCTACGAGTATCCAGGTGATTTCCATGACTCACAGAGTATATGTTTGTTTAAATCTAAAAGAAAAAACTACTAAACAGTTGACAACGCAACTTGGGTGTGGGACAGTTACTTTAATATTATGCATATCGCATACATAAAAACCAGACTAAAGGGGGATTTGATGAAACGGAAATACGTTGTTCTCGCGGTTCTATCTTTTCTCGTTGTTGCGATGTCCTTCGGTGGACCGGCACAGGAAGCTGGCGCGGAGCAGGTTGATTCCAAGGAACCGGTTACTATCCGGTGGTGGGACTGGCACGACTCGATGGCGGAGTATGCCAAGGCGACATTCGAGGAATTCGAGAAAAGGAATCCTGGTATCAAAGTTGAATATACTTTGAACGATATGTCGCAGCACAATCAGGCGGTCACGTTGGCAGTGAGAAGCGGTGATGTGCCAGAGATAATGGGGAAACCGACCAACATGCTCTTCGGACAGGCTGTCGAGTCCGGGTGGTTTCAGCCGTTGAACGCCTATGTTGAAGACTTGTGGCCGGGCGGATTCGAAACATGGAAAGCTAGGTACCCGCAGGCGGCTTTCATGGAAGGCTTGAATATGGTTGACGGTGAGGTGTACGCAGCTCCCAAGATGTTTCCCGCCGGATTTGGTGCGGTGCTCTACTACAACAAAACTCTGTTCAGGGAGGCCGGACTCGATCCTGAGAAGCCCCCGACGACCTGGAGTGAGATTCGCGAAGCGGCGAAGAAAATCACGGAGGCAGGCAAAGGGCAATACTACGGATTTATAGAAGGCGGCAAACAGCTCAACAGATGGCAGAGCACCGCTGAAGCATTTGCCGCAGTACATGGCGGTATTCAGCTGAGCGGCCTCGACTATCGTACCGGCAAGTTTGCCTACGATAACGGCGCCTTCGAAGATGCGATAGAATTTTTCAAATCGATAGATGATGACGGGAGTTTCTACCCAGGTTATCTGTCGATCAATGCCCGGGAAGCCAGGGCACTCTACGGCCTCGGGAAGGCGGGATTTCTTATACAGGGCGACTGGTGTATCGGCGTCTGGCGGCGCGACAATCCTGATCTCGACTTTGGCGTAATTCTTCCGCCGCCACCGGATCAAAAAAGTAGTGGAGCGATTTACGCTACGCCGATGGCTCAGGCGGTGGAGTTTATGTTGAGTGCAGACTGCAAGTATCCTACCGAGGGCATGGAGCTCTTCCTGTATCGGACGTCGGATGAATGGTACGAGGGCTGGGTAAAAGGAGGATTCGGCTATGCGCCTTTCCCCGTTCTCAATACGGAGGAAAATCTACCCTACGCTCAGCTGTATGATGTCTTTGTCGGGTCGGCCGAGCAGCGCAGGCTAGCTCCTGTGCCCGAGCTTGTGAATGCCCAGGGTGTTGGCGCAGTTTGGGCCGAATTCAAAACGCCATCGCCGGGAATCAGAGAGATATTCCAGGGTTACATGACCGGTCAGGTCACCGACCTCAGAGGTCAGTTGGCCGACCTAACGGAGAAGCTTGATTCCGAAATGGACAGAGCAATCGTCGCCGCCCGAGGTAAAGGGACAGACGTCAGCCGGCAAGATTTTGTCTTTCCGAATTGGGAAATCGGAAAGGATTACACAACGGCTGATTACGACAAGAGGTAGACCGTAGGCTCTGACACATGAAAGCCGAATAGATGGGGCGTGGCCAATTACCGGTTCGCCCCTTCTCTATCTTACAAGCGTACCACCAGTGAAGGTTTGCATGAAGAGAAATGAAACGATTCGAGCGAGGCTGTGGAACGAGAGATGGAGCTACGCCTTCGTTGCCCCAACGTTCATTCTATTTCTGACATTCACTGTCCGTTCTTTGATTTTTAGTTTTTATTACGCCCTCCACGAGTGGCGCGGCATCGGCGATCCCGATACTTACGTAGCACTCGCCAACTTCATCGACGTCGCTCGGGATCCGTTCTTCTGGAACGCCTTTAAGAACAGCTTCATTTTCATGTTCGGCGTCGCTCCCGGACAACTTGCGATCGGGTTGTTGTTTGCGCTCATCCTAAACATGAAATTTAAAACGGCGGTTGTGTTCCGTACCCTCTATTTTCTTCCGGTTATTACCACCGCGGCCATTGTCGGTATCATCATGCCGATGATTTTCAGTCCGATTCTGGGTCCGGTCAACATCGTAATGGTCAAACTAGGATTGATTCGTG
>JABGPX010001019.1 GCA_018644745.1 Spirochaetales bacterium | reverse complement strand
AGGATCTCTCTGATTCGATAGCGGCTCTCGAGTCGACAATAGAAAACATGGAATCAACTATTGACGAATATGGACGGCTCGGCGATTCAAAACTATCCGAACTCGAAACCTCTCTAGAAAACGCTATCAAAGCGGTGGAAAAAATGGCGTCTACGCCGACTTATGTAAATTCGGATGCTCCTGTCTCGGGTGACAATGATGCCTCAAATAAGGTTATTACCTCTCTCACCGCGCAGATAGATGCGCTGACCTCACGAAATGAAGCTCTAAAAGCTGATATGACAACATTTGAAAATGAAATAAGATCTTCATTTTTAACAAACGGATTTATCGCCACAATCAAGCCATCACTTACCTGGATATTGGCTTCAGGTTTTGATACTTCCGAGGCACAGCTTGGACTCTGGAAAGTAGGTCCGAACTTTGCCGCGCAGCTCGATCCGTCAATGCTGTTTGGAAAACTGCTTCTTCCGCTCAATCAGGAATTATCGCCGGTACTCTACTCTTTCAAAGCAAAATCCACTGACACACCGGATGATTGGGTCGGTTTTGGTATTCACGTTTATGTAGACGACGTAGATAAGCGGGGTTATGGTTTGGGCCACTCCCTTCTCATTTGGCTTACTCGCGACCGTGAAGTTTACAAAACAAATTACACCTATCTGCAGCTATACCGATCGGATGATGATGTTCATATGGAAAGGGTCATGGATGCGGCAATTCCAGAACCAATCACCGAGTACATTCACGTGGAGGTTCTCTATGAGCCGGTTAATCAGTACATAACTATTGCAATTAACGGCGAAGAGAAAATTAGATACAAAACCTGGTTTGGCATAAACGGCGGCGTTGAAATGGCACTGCGGAGCCTCGGTACCGCGGAATTCACCGATCTCGTAATAAAAACTTTGCCTTAAAGGAGCTTGAGCAAGTGGAAAAACGAGAATACGGTAAATCCGGAGATAAAATCTCCGTAATTGGTTTTGGCGGTATATGTGTAACAGGCGAAGATACAAAGACCTCCGCCGCGATGGTATCTGAAGCCATTGACAGGGATATTAGCTATTTCGATGTGGCCCCGTCATATGGCAACGCACAGGAAATGCTCGGACCGGCTCTCGAACCGTTCAGAAATCAGGTATTCCTAGCCTGCAAAACCACCGAGCGCACGGCTTCAGGTTCACGCCTCGAGTTAGAAGCGTCACTTAAGCTTCTGAAAACTGATCACTTCGATCTTTATCAGCTTCATTCTGTAACTGATTATAACGACGTAAGCGGAATACTCGCCGCTGATGGAGCCTTGAAAACATTGATAGAGGCTCGAGAGGAAGGACTCATACGTCACATAGGTTTTTCAGCTCATTCCGGGGAAGCAGCCGTCGCTCTTGCCGGACAATTCGACTTCGACTCGATTTTATTTCCATTAAATTGGGTCAATTGGATCGAAGGAGAATTTGGACACAGAGTGGTTAAACTTGCTGAGGAAAAGAACATTTCTCTACTGGCGCTAAAAATGCTGGCAAAACGTAAGTGGGAAGAGAACGAGGAAAGAAGCTGGGCAAAAACCTGGTATCGCCCCGTCGATACATATGAAGAAGCCAAATTAGCTGTACGGTTCACTCTATCCTTGCCGGTAACAGCGGGGCCAACGCCGGGACATATGGAACTACTCCGTTGGGCATGCGACGCCGCTGAAGAATATACCGCACTGGATGAAGACGGACTCGCTCAATTACGGACCTGGGCGAAAGGAAATGATCCAATATTCTCGAGTCATGAGTCGCTCTGGCAGTAAATTCATGGCTTCTCAGCGGCCTGTTTTCTCCGTACCTGCCGCCAGACAATCATCATTCCGACAACATATCCATAGTGTAAAATCAATTGTATCCATTCCGGCCGTGAATACCATCCTATGAGAATATTGAGAGGTATCCCTAACCCTCCGGTTTTATGATCAAGCACTGTGTCCTGGAAGTTGAATACCTTGATAAGAATGGAGCTATCAGGTTCCATTCTTCCAATGCTTTTCATCGCCGACAGAAACTCATGTATCGAATATCCTAATAAATATCCGGCTTGCAGGATGAGATACGCGAGGGTTACAGTGAATAGCAAACCGAGATTAATCTTGACTAAAGAAAGAAAAATCAGGTAGGCCAGTATACCGGCAATAATAACACCGATAAGAATGCCGATAATATAGGCTCTCTCATTCACCAAAGAAAAAGCAAACAAAGTTATTTCCACGCCTTCTCTCAAGACCACAACTGCGGCAAGGCCCAAAACGCCGGTTCTCGAGACCTTCCCGTCTACCTGAGTCTTAACTTCGGCCGATACGTTTTTGCCATGCTTCATCATCCAGAAAATAAATGTTGAAAGGAGGATGAGGCCGGCGATGGAAGCTATTGATTCCCATAATTTACCAACGCTATCGCTCGAGCCTTTGAGAAGCACAATACCGCCCCATAGAATCAGTCCTATAATTATAGATCCGACAAGCCCGACAACCATACCGACCTTCACAGAGCTTTTCAGCTCAGTCCGGCCCGACTTTTCAAGGTATTTCATCA
>JABGPX010001017.1 GCA_018644745.1 Spirochaetales bacterium | reverse complement strand
GGATGTAACAGAAAATAAGCGTGACCAGCTTCGAAGAGACGAAATGGGTTTTGTTTTTCAAACTGTCGCGCTGATAGCTCTTATGTCGGCAATAGAGAATGTGGATTTTCGACTGCGGATTTCCGGCTATCCAGCTGACGAAAGGAAAAAAAGGGCCGAAGAGTGCCTATCCGTAGTGAACTTGAAACAGCGGATGATCCATCGCCCTCATGAGCTATCCGGCGGCGAGCAGCAGCGCGTCGCTATCGCTCGAGCAATCTGCAACAAACCGAGTGTTATCTTTGCCGATGAGCCGACGGGAGAACTGGATACTCACAGCGGTCTGCAGGTAGTAAAGGTTTTCAAAGACCTTATCGAAAAAGAGGGAATAACAGTGGTAATGACCAGTCATGATCCGAATATGGCTGAGCTTGCTGATCATGTAATCGTAATGGAAGATGGTCACATCTCATCGGTCGATGGACAGAAGGCTTAGTAAGAGGAGCCCGGTAGAATGATTTCCTGTGAAAATCTGGTAAAAATCTACAAAGCCGGCGACATTGAAGTCGTCGCGCTCCAGGGTCTCGATCTTGTTGTTGAAGAAGGTGAGCTCATGTCCATCATTGGAAACAGCGGAAGCGGGAAATCCACTCTTATGAACATCATCGGTGGTCTCGACAAGCCCACCGCCGGTAAGGTGAGCGTCTTCGGCAAAGATCTTCTGAAATTTGAAGAAAAAGATCTCATCGAGTACCGGAGAGACACCGTCGGTTTTGTTTGGCAGAACAATGCCCGGAATCTCATACCTTATCTCTCAGCTCTTGAAAATGTTGAGGTTCCCATGACGGTAGCAAAGGTGCCGAACCGCCGGGCAAAAGCAAAGGAAACGCTGGACATGGTCGGCCTGTCTCACCGCCTGCGAAGCAAGACTACCGAACTCTCCGGCGGTGAGCAGCAGAGAGTGGCAATTGCCATCGCCCTCGCTAACAGCCCGAAACTGCTGCTCGCGGATGAACCCACCGGAAACATCGATACAAAGGCTGCCAATACCGTATTTAAGGTATTCCGCGAAATAAACCGGGAACTCGGGGTTACCATCGTGATAGTTACTCACGACAGGCGAATCGCAAGTGCAGTCGACCGGTTTGTGGCGATTAGAGATGGCAGAACAAGCAGCGAGTTCGTGAGACGGCGGGTTTATACCGATCAATTTCAGGAACTTGCTATTCATCCGGAGGATGACGAGAGCCACGAAGAACTGGCGGTTATAGATAAAACCGGTCGGCTCCAGATTCCCAAAGAGTATCTTGAAGCCGCGGGGCTGCTCGGTAAAAAAACGGGAAGAGTGGAAATGGACGGAAACAAAATCGTTATTGTCGCGCCGGACGACGAAACTGAATAGCACTCAAGTGTATTTAGAACGTGCAATCTGATTCACCCGATTACCGTTACGCCATTATTATACAAGCCACAAACTCAATCCTTGATAATCACGTATAAATCCATACCCCTCAAAAAACTCGGTATAACGGCAGCTTGTAGAATCCTCGCCGTTTATAGTTTTTACCTTAAAAGATTTTCTTGGATTATAACTTCTGGTCATTAAGGTCTTCAGCTTATTCACATATCGGGCAAGCTCAGGATTATCAGGTTCGGTCTTTATCTCCAGATCAGCGCCGTGCTTTCTCGCCACTATAACAAGATTCGGGCCGTGAAATACCAGATATGTCGATGGGTAGCGTTCGGGAAGAAACGCTTTGAGCTCCGCTATATCCACCCCGCAGAGCGATGCAGGGTCGGCGGCGTTCAACCAAAAAATATCCTGCCTGTCGAGATTGTCGCGAATGTCTCGAAGCGCCGCTGGTGTAGCGAATTGTATTCCCCCGACACCTGTGAAAAAATGTCCTCCGACAACTTCACCGGAAAGCTCCATGATCCTGAGCGACCTGAACACCCCTCCCCACCTAAGAGCCGGAAGTTCGCGGGCGAGAAGTTCACGAAAGACTACTCCATAACGCTGAAGTAGAATCCGAGCGCGGTCTTTCCCCAGTTCCGCCTCCTCCAGCAAATCAACTCGGGTTACATTGGGAACCAGGCTCCAGTTACCGGATATCGGCCGTGAAGCCCGCCACTGGGAAAGGCCGGCGGATCGGCGCCGCAGCCGGGGATCCTTCGGCCCTTCAGTTTCCGCACTCTTGAATCCTCGGAGCGCTCCCTTTCTCACAACATCAAAAGAATCGCAACGCACTCTGCCGGCCCACACCTGGCGCCAGAGAAAATCTGAGAGCTCCGCGGTAGTAAGGTTCGATCGGTCACGTAGATCCCAGAACGAGTATCGTCCCAGAACATCCGGAAAAAAGTTTGCGGCAGAGGTTTCATCGTCATCAACCTGAGAGGAATCCGCAGCGGCCGGAAAGAAAAGCTCCGCGTCGTCTGAAAAACTGAAGGCCAGCTGTTCCCGGCCGCAGCCGGTCCACTCAAAATCGACGCTCTGGAGCAGCTCATCGAGCCAGAAACTCTGATACTGTTCCATCCGGGCCGGAAGCAGATCCTCCTCCCAGCGGGAGGCTGACACGCCGAGCCCGAGAAGCGGCAGC